>JAFDJI010000681.1 GCA_019307545.1 Deltaproteobacteria bacterium
CCCTGGGTTCGGTGCGAGGTGCGGCATGAGTCAGATCGTCACCCTGGCCGACGCGGTGGAGGCGCCCGAACGCGCTCCTGGCTCCCTACCGGAATTTCGTCGCTACCATCCGCGCCCGGGACATCCGGACTGGCCGACACTCGCGGCCGAGGCGCGGGCGCTGGCGCAAGAGGTGCGTGCGGATCTGGAGCCCCCACGCCGTGGATGGCGTGAAGCGCGGCGCCGCGCCGCCGCAATGGCCACCGCCGTCGACAACTACCAATACAACTGGCGGCTGCACCGCAGGGGCCAGGATGCCCTGCGTCCGCTGTACTTCATCTGGACCACCACCCGGGTGTGCAACTTCAGCTGCACCTACTGCGACGACCACCAGGGGCGGAAGTACCCGGACCTGCCCAACGAGGGGGTGCTGGACACTGCGGGGGGCAGGAAGCTCTTGCGCATCATGCGCACCCGCGCCTCGGCGGTGTACTTCGCGGGCGGGGAGCCCATGGCGCGGCCCGACCTGCCCGATCTCACCCGCACCGCGCGAGACCTGCACTACTACCCGATCGTGGTCAACACCAACGCCAGCCTGGTGCACGGCAAGCTGCGCCAGGCGCGGTGGCGTACCTGGTTGGCGGACACCGACATCGTGGTGGTCTCCCTGGACAGCCTCTGCCTGGAGACCCTCGGCGCCATGTGGGCGTACCGGCGACCCGCGGACGTGGTGCGCAACCTGCTCCTGCTCCGGGACCTGGCGAAGGAGATGCGCGTCAAGTTGATGGTGAACACCGTCATCCAGCCGGGTCGGGTCGCGGATGCACGAGACGTGCTCGACCTGTGCGACGACCTGGGGATCTGGTACTGCCCGGTGCCGGTGAACGTGGCCGCCGGGGTCGACAGGCGCCTCGCCGACGATCCGGAGTACCAGGGGCTGGCGCACACCATCCTGGAGCGCAAGCGCGCCGGCACCCGGATCATCGGCTCGTGGCGCATGAACCGCCGGATGCTCCACTCCGAGCCCTTCGAGTGCCGCAACACCCTCAAGCCCCACGTGGACTACGACGGCCACCTGGTGTGGCCCTGCAAGTCGACCCAGAACGTGGCGCCGGCGTACGTGCAGGTGCTGGACTTCCAGCACGTGGACGACATCTACGATGCTGCCAGCCGGCTCGTGAACCCCAACGGCTTCCACGGCCCGGCCAAGAACCAGTGTGGCGGGAGCTGCAACTGGGCGCAGCACTACACCACCGACGCGTACGCGCACGGCTTGGAACGCCCCCTGAGCCTGGTCGGCGAGGTGCGCGGGTTCCTGGAGCGGGGCCGAGCGGGATGAGCGGGAGCGAGGCCGCGATCCCGGACCGGGAGCTGCTGCTGGATGGGGCGACCATCGTGGTCATCAGTGCCGCGATCTGCATGGCGTCGGACCAGGTTGTGGCAATGACGCTGCTCGTGCCAGCGGTGATAGCGGCACGCACGGTCGTTTGGGTAGGCATGCACGGCCGGGGGGCTTGGCGAGGGGAGGTGGTCTTCCTCGCGATCTGCACCGTGCTCGGCGGCTTCAACGACTGGAACACCGTGGTCCACCATGGGGTGTACGCCTACACCGTGCCCCACTTCTTCCCGCAGCTCTCCTCCATCCCCCTGTGGATGCTGCTGTACTGGGGAATGATCCTCCGCTTCATGTTCACCCTGAGCCGCTGGCGGGGGCTCGAGCCCCCCGTCGCGCCGCGGGACACCGTGCGCCTGGGACGCCGTCGTGTCCACAGCGCTGGGGTGAAGGTTGGCCTTGTGCTCGCGCTGGTGCTGGTGACCCGCCAGTGCATCTACCGGACCTACGACGATCCCGTGCTCTCCTGGCTTCCGTTCCTCCTGGCCGGCGCCCTCTACCTGGTGCTGTTTCCGCCAACCCGCGCCGAGCTGCGTCTGGCCGCGCTCACCCTGGTGTTGGGGCCGGCGGTGGAGGTGCTCTACATCCAGGTGGGAGGGCTGCACCAGTACGCGTTGGGATGGATCGGGGGCGTGCCGGTGTGGATCGCCGTGTGGTGGGTGGTCGCGGTGTGGGTGTGGGGCGACCTGGGGTGGCGGATCCACCGCGCGGTGGCCGCCTCACCAGCGGAGGTCGTCGTTCCACGATCCGCTACGGCGTAGGCGCTGGTCCCGGCGGCACGGGCCGCATACGGGAAGGGGCTGTCCCGACGGATGACCCCCGTGACCCTGTTCGATCCCATCACCATCAACGGCGTGCGCATCCCGAACCGCATCGTGAAGTCGGCCATGGCCGAGGGTCGGTGTGACGCGGAGGGCCGCCCCACCCCCGCCCTGGCGCGGGTCTACGAGAAGTGGTCTCGGGGCGGGGTGGGCCTGATGATCACCGGCATGGCGCACATCCGCCGGCATCAGGGGTACACGGGTAAGGAGATCGGGCTCTACGACGATTCGCTGGTGGAGCCGCTGCGGGCGTTGACCGCCGCGGTGCACCGTCACCCAGGGAAGGTCTTCGCCCAGCTATGTCACGCGCCTCCGCAGGTATCGCCCGCCACGGCGAAGCGGTATGGCTGCGGCGCCCCCTCCGCCGGGTTCAACCGCGTCAACCTTCGCTGGGACCGCGCCCTGTCTGGCTCGGAGTTGGAGGCCCTGGCCCGCGACTTCGGCGCCGCCGCTCGCCGTGCCCGGGAGGCCGGGTTCGATGGGGTCCAGCTTCACGGAGCGCACGGCTACCTGATCTCCCGGATGGTCAGCCCCCGACACAACCGGCGTACGGACCGCTGGGGCGGGGACTTCGACAGAAGGCTCGCCTTCCTGCAGGAGGTGTGCCGGGCCATCCGCAACGAGGTGGGGTCGGACTTCCCGATGACCATCAAGCTCAATGCCCACGATGCTGCGCGGCGTGGCCTCGGCCTGGAGACCGCGGTGCGCATCGGCGAGCGGCTGCAGAAGT
>JAFDJI010000682.1 GCA_019307545.1 Deltaproteobacteria bacterium
TTGCCGGTCTGGGGACACCTTCACCGACGGGTCGGTGAACTATGCGATGACCTCCATCTTCGTGCCGGAGCCGGTGATCTCGTACACCATTACCAGTCGGGATACCAACGCTGCCCAGAACCTGTCCAAGGCGCTGCTGCGGTTCGGCAAGGAGGACCCCACGTTCCTGGTGACTGCGGACGCCGAGACCGGCGAAACGGTGATTTCCGGCATGGGGGAGCTCCATCTCGACGTGTATGTCGAGCGGATCCGACGTGAATACCGTGTCCCCGTGGAGATCTCTCCGCCACGCGTCGCGTACCGGGAGACCATCACCCGGGCGGTACCCTTCAACTACACCCACAAGAAGCAGACGGGCGGTGCGGGTCAGTTCGGAAGGATCCAGGGCGTGTTCGAGCCCATCGAGGGAGCGGGCTACGAGTTCGTGGACAAGATCCGCGGCGGTTCGGTCCCCCGGGAGTTCATTCCGTCAGTCGACAAGGGTTTCCGCGCCATGCTCGAAAAGGGCCGCCTCATCGAGGCACCGGTGGTGGGGGTCCGGGCGGTGCTGATGGATGGCAACCACCACGCGGTCGACTCCTCGGACATGGCATTCCAGGCGGCCGCACGCGGGGCGTGGCGGGAGGCCTTCGACCGCGCGGCACCTGTGATCCTCGAGCCCATCATGCGGGTGGACGTGGAGGGGCCCTCCGAGTTCCACGGGCAGATCGTGGCGACCCTCATGCAGAGGCGGGGCAGGATTATCGGTGCCGCAGAAGAGGTGGGGTTCTCCAGTGTCGACGCGGAGGTACCCCTGGCGGAGATGTTCGGCTATTCCACGGCGCTGCGGTCCGCGACCCAGGGCAAGGCCGAGTTCACCATGGAGTTCTGCCGCTATGAGCGGGCGCCGCAAAGCGTCGCCGAAGAGCTGACCGAGAAGTACCAGGCCGAGAGAAAGGCCGCCCGGAGGTAGCCGGATTGGCAGGAGACAACGTCATGCCGCAGGAACTGTACAAGCGAAGCCCGATGCGGATCCTGAACCAGCATCTCGGGGAAGGCCTGAATGCGGGGGAGATCGGCGTCATCGTCGCCAAGCCGGGTGTAGGGAAGAGCCCCCTGCTGGTGCACATCGCGCTCGACGCCCTGCTGCGCGAGGTCCCTGTCCTTCACGTCTCGCTGCGTGAGGCGGTGGACCACGTCCGCGCCTACTACGACGAGATCTTCGGTGCCATCTCCCGTGCCGGCCGCATCCCGGATCGGGCCGCAGCGATGGTCACCGCGGAACGCCACCGCATGATCCACTCCTACCTGGACCGTGGGTTCGAGGTGGCGCACCTGCGCTCCAACCTGCAGATGCTGGACGAGGTGGCGTCCTTCAAGCCACGCATGGTCGTTGTCGATGGCCTGCGGGAGCGAGACCTGCCCGACCACCTGCCGGCGCTCTCGACGCTGGCCCGCGACCTCGGGATTCCCTTTTGGCTCACCGTGCGCACCCGCTCCAGCGGGGAGGAAGAGGTACCCGAGAGCGCATGGCCGCATGTCCGGATCGCGCTCAGCCTCACCCCAACCGGCCGTACGGTGAAGCTCGCCCTCGTGACCCCAGAGGGCCGAAAGGACCTGCCGTTCCTCCTCGACCCCACCACCATGCTGGTGCTGGGCGATGAGCAGGACGAAGTGGGCCGCACTCGTCTCGCGCCCAGACCGAGCGACTGCACCCTGTACTCGGGTGGTGCCAACGGTGCCGAGGCCTTGTTCGGGGAGGAGGCGGAGAAGTGGGGTGTGCACGAGGTGAACTTCACCTTTGACGGCCACAAGCAGGCCCGCACCCGGGGTCGCTACGAGCTGTCGCCCCGGGAGCTGGCCGCCGGGGACGTCAGTCTGGTGTACGTTTCCCGCCGCCTGCGGCGCACCTACTCCGAGGGGAGCCTGATCCGCCGTGTGCTGCAGACCCTTTGGCACATGGTGAGCCGCAGTCAGCAGATCTTCGTCCTGGGTCACATCCAGGAGGACGGCACGGTGGTCGGCGGGACGGGCTGGTCCGTCGAGCTCGCCAAGATGTGGAACAAGAACCTCTGGGTCTTCGATCAGCAGCAGAAGGCGTGGTTCCGCTGGGATGGCGACCAGTGGCTTCCCGGGACGCCGGTTGTCGAGTCCATCCACCTCACGGGTACCGGCACGCGCTACCCCACCGAAGAGGGCCAGAAAGCGGTTCGGGAGCTCTACGAACGCTCCTTCGCGCCGCGGGTTTCCAAGTAGGCGACCGCGCGCGGTTACGTTTCTTCCCGAGGGAGGAGCGTGCGAGCTCGGCACTCGCTGTTGATCGCGTTGGTGGCCGCAGGATGCGGGCCAAGTGCGTATGTGTGCTCCGAGGACCCCGACGCGGGAAACCCGGCCGAGTACGAGGTCGTGGTCCCGGGAGACGGCAAGGTCGTGGCCGGGCCGTGGTCGCCAGTCCTCGTCCGGGTCACGTCGCGCGACGCGGCTCGCCTGGTCACTACCTGCCTCGACGGTCAGCCAGCGGACGATCCGCTCGGGCTGGTGCGGCAGCGAAGGAGCGCCTTCGGGGGAGGCTGGGACTACCTGGGCTATCTGGACCTGTTGTCCGTGGCGCCCGGTGAGCACCATCTCTTGGTGGCGTTCGCGCGTCGCGCCGGCGACTGGAGGCTGGCGCGGAGCACCTTCACCCATGACCCCCCGCCCCATCGCCTCCGGGTGGAAGTGCTCGACGAGAGGGGCCAACCCACCGCGGCCCGGGTCGTGGTGACGGATGGAACGGACAGGGTTCCGGTGGTGACCTTGCCCAACCGGGCGGACCCGGCGAACCGGGACCGCCGGATCCACAGCCTGTTCGCGGTGGACGGTGCTGCGGAGGTGCTGCTGGAGCCGGGCTCCTATCGGCTGCTGGTGGTGCGCGGGATTCGGGATCACCTGGCCGAGGTGGAG
>JAFDJI010000683.1 GCA_019307545.1 Deltaproteobacteria bacterium
GTCGATGGCCGCCTGGACCTTCTCCGCACCGCTGCGGACGGCCTCGACCACCGGGACGGTGGAAAGGTAGGACCGGGTGGGTTGCTGTGCCCGCTGGGCCCACAGCGTCGCCAGCCGCTCGAGCGGCTGTTCCTTCCACGCGCCGTTGTCCAGCCCGATGCTGAAGTTCACCCGCTGTGTGGCCTGCTCCGGCTCCGAGACCCGGTAGGTGACCGTGCACTGGACGGCGACCTCCTGGAGGTCGCTGGTGCGCTCACGGAGCAGGAAGGTGGTGTCGATGTCCTCGGCGGGAACCTGCGCGACCGCGGCGGACAGCGGCAGGAACCAGTAGGCCAGACCGCGGCCCTTCACGGTCACCTGGCCCCGCTTGTAGTGCAGGACGAACTGGTTGGACTCCGCGCGCAGGTGCGAGAAGGGTCCGAAGCGACTGATCGTGGCCATGATCGACTCCAAAGGGAGGAGAAGGGACGCAAGTATAGGGGAAGGTGCTGGCCGGCCGGGTCCCCGAACCACATCGGAGACCCCGCAGGGCCTCCCTTGTTACACGGAGGCCTCTTCACCGAGGTCGCAGCCGTGTCGCAGAAGTTCATCTACCACATGAAGGGGCTCCACAAGACCTTCCCCAACGGGACCAAGGTGCTCGAGGGGATCTGGCTCTCCTTCTTCTACGGAGCCAAGATCGGTATCATCGGCCCCAACGGATCCGGCAAGTCCACCCTGATGCAGATCATGGCGGGCCTGGACGACGAGTACGAGGGCGAGTCGTGGATCGAGCCCAACTGCACCGTGGGCCACCTCCCGCAGGAGCCCCAACTCGACCCCGCCCTCGACGTCCGCCAGAACATCGAGCTTGGGGTGAAACCCCTGCGCGACCTGCTCGACCGGTACGAAGCGGTCACCGCGCGGTTCGCGGAGGAACTCACCGACGAAGAGATGGACCGGGTCATCGAGCAACAGGGCAACCTGCAGGACCAGATCGACGCCTCCAACGCCTGGGAGCTCGACCGGATGCTGGGGATCGCCATGGATGCGCTCCGGGTGCCTGCGGGGGACGCGGATGTCTCCACCCTGTCCGGTGGCGAGCGGCGGCGGGTGGCGCTGTGTCGGTTGCTATTGTCCAAACCCGACCTGCTCCTCCTCGACGAGCCCACCAACCACCTGGACGCCGAGTCGGTGGCCTGGCTGGAGCGCCACCTCACCGAGTACGAGGGGACGGTCATCGTCATCACCCACGACCGCTACTTCCTCGACCACATCACCCGATGGATCCTGGAGTTGGAGAGCGGCAGGGGAATCCCCTTCGAGGGCAACTACACCTCCTGGCTGGAGCAGAAGCAGGCGCACCTGGCCAACCGGGAGAAGCAGGCCTCCGCCCGACAGAAGGAGCTGGAGCGAGAGCTGGCCTGGGTCCGGATGGGCCAGAAGGCACGCCATGCGAAGGGCAAGGCTCGCCTGCGCCGCTACGAGGACATGCTCCTGGAGCAACAGACCAGCCCGACCCAACGCCGGCACACCATCATCGTCCCCCCCGGTCCCCGGCTGGGAGAGGTGGTGGTACGTGCCCAAACCCTCCGCAAGGGCTACCCGAAGAAGCTCCTGGTCGAGGACATGACCTTCGACCTGCCTCGAAACGGGATCGTCGGGGTGATTGGACCCAACGGGGCGGGCAAGACCACCCTGTTCCGCATGATCCTCGGCGAGGAGCAGCCCGACGGCGGCTCCCTCACCGTCGGAGAGACCGTCCGCATCGCACACGTCGGGCAGTTCCGGGACGTCCTCGACGACGATCGTTCGGTGTGGGAGAACATCTCCGGCGGTCACGACCTGATGCGGGTCGGTAACCGGGAGATCAAGTCCCGCGCCTACGTGGCCACGTTCGGCTTTCCCGGCAGCCGGCAGCAGCAGGCGGTCGGCACGCTGTCGGGTGGGGAACGCAACCGGGTCCACCTGGCGATGCTGCTTCAGTCCGGCGGCAACCTGCTGCTCCTCGACGAGCCGAGCAACGACCTCGACGTCGCCACCTTGCGGGCGCTGGAGGATGCGCTGGAGGACTTCGCCGGTTGCGCGATGATCATCACCCACGACCGCTGGTTCCTGGACCGCCTCGCTACCCACATCCTCGCCTTCGAAGGCGACTCCCGCGCGGTGTGGTTCGAGGGCAACTACGAGGCGTACGAGCAGGACCGGCGCCGCCGCCTCGGGGCTGACGCCGATCAGCCACGACGGATCCGGTACCGGTCCCTCACCCGTTGAGCCAGTCGGCGACGCCATCCCGCTGCGGATGACCCACACTTGGATCGGCACTACAGCTTCGGGCGCAGCCGGCGGCACAAGCTGCTACGCTGCATTTCGTTGCTCTTGGAGTCGCCGTGCCCCGCCACCGTATCGGCCTCGTAGCCCTGCTCGTCCTTCCCCACGCCGCCATGGCGCGCGACGTGCTGCTCGTGGGCCCGGACGAGACCTACACGACCATCGGCTCGGCCCTGGCCGCCGCCTCCGACGGCGATCGCCTGATCATTCGCGGCGGCACCTACGAGGAGTGCCTGGAGATCTCCACCGACCTCGAGATGATGGCCTACCCGCAGGACCGGGTGGCGCTCCAATGCACGGCCGACGTCTCCTCCGCCCAGTACGCTATCTCCACCACCAAGCCCCTGGCATTGGAGGCCTTCGACATCCGCCACACCGGCGGGGGGGGCGGGATCTACACCGAGGGGGGCGGTGCCCTCGTCGTCCAATGGTCTACCTTTGAAGGGCTGTCGGCCTCCTCCACCAGCGCAGGCATCCACTCCGAAGGGTCGGATGTCTACATCCAGTACTCCTCCTTCACGGGCTGCGAGGCCTTTGGCGGCGAGGGTGGGGCGGTGTGGGTCAAGAACGCCGACCTCACCCTGGTGGACGTGACCGCGCAAGATGTGTCCG
>JAFDJI010000684.1 GCA_019307545.1 Deltaproteobacteria bacterium
CTTCGACCTGGGTGGCTGGGCCTGGGTCGGCTCACCGGGACTCTTCGGTCTGGTCGCGACTCACGGCCTCTTCGATCCGAACGGGGCATCGCCCGAGGGCATGAACTACTACCAATGGGGCGTCGATCCAGCCGATCGGGACGAGCACCAGGTACGCTTCGTCGAGATCGTCGAGGAAATGAACACGACCGTGGACGAGACGGAGCTGACCGCCTTGATCCACGAGGCCGAGGAGATCATCGCCGACCAGGTGGTGATCATCCCGCTCTACCAGTGGGCGGGCGGAATCGCTTTCGACCCGCGGCAGGTGGAGGGCATCGTCGCCAATTCCCACATGTGGGGCACCTTCACCTGGGAGATCGAGCGCTGGAAGAAGCCCGGTTTCGACTGATCGGGGACCCTCGCCTCGACCACAGGTAGTGGGCATTTCAGGATCCGGCGGCCATGATCTCTTCGAGGGTCTCGTCAAGGGAACGGCTGCGGAAGCCGAGGTCCCTGGCCGCCGCCGTGTCGTCGTAGTCGATCCACACTGGAAGGAAGATCGGCACCATCAAGGGACCACGTCCGAGTCTGCGCTTCCAGGCCCGCAGCACCTCCCACGGGGAGATCGAATCGCCGGTGACGTTGTAGGCGCGGCCGGTGCTGTCCGGGTTGCGCAGGGCCCCGCTGACGGCGAGGGCGACGTCGCCAGCGTGGACGTGGGGGATGCGGAAGGTGGGGACCGCCACCACCCGGCGGTCGAAAGCCCGGGCGTACCTGGAGGTGAGCTTGGGGTCTCGAGAGCCCAGGATGGGACCCGGGCGGAGTACCGTGAGCCCGATGCCGTATTCCTCTGCCAGTTCCCAGGCACGGCGCTCCCCGATGGCCTTGGACCGCCCGTACCGGGGGTTGGTCACCAGCCGCGCCAAGCCCGCCCAGCGGCCGACGAAGGAGGTGGACTCGTCGTGCAGGTGGAAGGGGCGGCTCCGATAGACGGCGATGGTGGACACGTGGATCACCCGCCGAACACCCGCCTCCCCGCAGGCGCGCATCAGGTTCTCGCTCCCCACGACATTGGCTGCGTGGAACGCTTCCCAACTGGCCCGCTCCCGGGTCGCGAGCGCGGCCGCGCTCACCACCGCATCGACGCCTTCGAAGGCATCTCGCATGGCCTCCGGGTCGGCGAGGTCGGCCACCGCGACCTCGATCCCCTGCTCCCTGAGCCAGGCAGCCTTGGCGGGGTTCCGGACTACGGCGCTTACCCGGGCGCCCTGTTCGTGCAGGTGCAGGGCGATGTGCGAGCCGAGGAACCCAGTGGCTCCGGTGACCGCGATGGGCTGGTCGGAGAGTGGCATGCGGGCGGATACCCCTCAGTGAGGCGACCTGCCAGGCTTCGAGCGGATCGACCGCGGGACTGGTGGTAGCTCCGCGACCATCCTATTCTGGAGGGGTCAGGGGCCTGGGGGTCGGGAATGAAGACGAGAATCGTGTGGATCGTGGTCGCCATGGCGATGTCGAACCTGCTCCCAGCCACGGGCTGTGAGCTGTCCGAGTGCATGGAGGGAGATTGCAGCGAGGGACCCGACACCGAGAACCCCGACACCGGGCAGCATGTCCAGCACTTCCGCTACGTCCTGATCCGAGATCTGGAGGACTCCGAGTCCGATTCCTATGGCACGAACGGGGTCGAGATCGACGGGGTCGAGCTCCGCCACGGAGGCTCCGCCAACTTTGCCGACCACGTCGAGTTCATCTCCTTCGGCAGTGGTGAAACCGACTTCCAGGACCAGAACCAGGTGCTCGGCACGCCAGAAGGCACCTGTGAGACCGAAGACGGCAACTTCGTTTCCCTGGGTGGAACCGGCGGCACGGGTGGCTACCTGGTGGTGTCCTTCGAGACCGCTTCGGGCGATCCGCAGGCGATCATGAACGGCGACCAGGTCGTGGTCCACGAATGCGGGGACACGATCGAGTTCTACAACGTATTCATCGGGTTGGAGGTAGACATCACTGGCCCGCACTGGCATCCGTGCGGCCAGACCATGTCCGGCGTGGCCACCTGCACCGTCATCGGCCTGCCGGAGATCCCAGACCAATAGCAGACCGGCATCTCGGAAGGGGATGTGCCCCCACGAGATGCCGGTGGACTTTCTGATTCAGGTCACCGGGCCTTGCCCGGAACCGCCTACTTGTCGCGAAGGTCCCGGCGGATCGAGCGCGGCAGCCGGTCGAGAATCGGGAGAATGCGGAAGGCGTCCCGGTGTGGGAGCCACAGCATGCCCTCGACGACTGCATCGGTCAGCGACCCGTCGCGTACCCAGTCGAGGAAGATCTGTGGGTCCTCGGTGGCCATCACGAACTCGGGAGCGGCGGGCATCCCCGGCTCGACGCGCAAAACACCGTCGGCCATGTAGAACCCGAAGTCGCCCCCACCGGTGCGCACCCCGATGGTGTGGGTACGGCCGGCGACGTCCGCGCTGGCACGGCGGCTCTGGGGGACCCGCGCCCCCATCTGCCCCATCACGTCGATGGCCTGGGCCAGCACTGTTGCGGCGGCCTCGGAGGTGGCGATCTCCGGCATCGGGGGGCTGGCGAAGTCGAGGTCGGAGGTGAGGAGCGGGACCTTGTTCAGCTGGGCCTCGGTCAGCTCGGAGACCGGCACCCAGTACACATCTGTGATCCGACCCTCGCGCTCGTCCTCGAACACCAGCTTCAGCGCCACACCCTTCACGAAGATGCCCGGCCTGGGCAGCCCGGTGGTGGTGCGGAGGCTCGCCGCCATGAAGGAGGCGATGGGCGCGTCGGTGGCGACGTCCACGTACCCCCTTGCGAAGGGCGCTTTGCCGATGAAGGAGGCCGAGGGGAAGATGGTGATCGGCGCCGTGGCCGCGAGCACGCCGCGGTGGGGCAGCTCGACCTCTTCCATCTCCACGAAGTCGCAG
>JAFDJI010000685.1 GCA_019307545.1 Deltaproteobacteria bacterium
TGCTCGCAATCGCCCGCCGTGCAGGCGTCGATCTCGCCCTCGAAGAGTTGGACCGGGTCTCCGCAACCGTCCCGGTGGTCGTGGACTGCAAGCCCGCGGGAAGCGGCTACCTGGAGGACCTGCACCGCGCAGGCGGGGTGCCGGCGCTGCTCGGCGTGCTCGCCCCCCTTCTGGACCCGTCGGCCAGGACGGTGACCGGGCGCACCCTCGGCGAGTTGCTCGACGAGGCACCCCGGCCCGGGTCGTGGCAGGACACCCTCCGCTCCCTGGAGGCGCCTCTCTCCCCACCGGGCGCGCTCGCGGTCCTCCACGGCTCCCTGGCACCCGACGGCGCGGTGATCAAGGTGGCCGCGGCCAGCGCCGACCTGCTGACCCACCGGGGTCCGGCGCTGGTGTTCGAGTCTCCGGAGGACGCGGCCCGTCGCCTCGACGACCCCAACCTCGACGTCACCCCAGACCACGTCCTGGTCCTGCGCAACGGGGGACCGGTGGCCGCGGGAATGCCCGAAGCCGGCTCGCTCCCGATCCCCAAGCGCCTCGCGGCAGCCGGGGTGAAGGACATGGTGCGGGTCTCCGACGCCCGCATGAGCGGCACCGCCTATGGCACCGTGGTGCTGCACTGCGCCCCCGAGGCCGCAGTCGGCGGCCCCCTCGCCCTGGTCCGCGACGGCGACACCATCTCCCTGGACGTGCCCAACCGTGGCATCGATCTCTTGGTGGACGACGCCACCCTCGCCCGGCGCCGAGCCGACTTCCAGCCCCCACCGCTCCCAACACGCGGCTGGGCTCGACTGTACGCTGAGCACGTGCAACAGGCCCACCTCGGGGCAGACCTGGATTTCCTGTAGCATCCCCTCCCTGGAGTCCCATGTCCGTCCTCAACGCCGGCCTCATCGGTTGCGGTCGCATCACGGACCTGCACGCACCCGGATACCTCCGCAGCGATGTCGCGCGCATCCATGCGGTGTGCGACCTCGACCCCGCGGTCGCGGAGCGCCGGAAGCAGGAGTGGGGCGCCACCCGCGCAACCACCGACTACCGGGAACTGCTCGACGACCCGAAAATCGACCTGGTCGAGATCATTACCCCGCACCACCTCCACGCCCAGATGTGCGTGGATGCGTGTCGCGCGGGCAAGCACGTCTCCGTGCAGAAGCCCATGGCGATGAACGTCACCGAGTGCGACACGATGATCGCGGCCGCCCACGAGGCCGGGGTGAAGCTCAAGGTGTTCGAGAACTTCGTCTTCTACCCCCCCTACGTGAAGACCCGAGAGCTGATCGAGGACGGCGCCATCGGCGAGCCCCTGAGCGTACGGTTCAAGCTCGGCAGCTCCTTCCGTGGTGGATGGCCGGTGCCTCTCAAGGCCTGGGCGTGGCGGCTGGCCGAGGAGACATGCGGTGGAGGGCCGACTCTCTTCGACGACGGCTACCACAAGTTCTCGATGGGGATTCACCTCTTCGGACCCGTGGCGCAGGTGCACGCCTGGGTCGACCGCACCTTCGGGGTTGTCGACGTGCCCGCGCTGGTCACCTGGACCCACACCGACGGCGGACGGGTCGGGTACATCGACGCCACCTTCTCCCCCCACATGACGGTGCGCTCCCACTACTACTCGGCGGACGAGCGGGTGGAGATCACCGGCACCGAGGGGGTGATCTGGGTCACCCGGTGCACCGGCCAGCTGCTCGACGAGCCGCCGCTCCTGCTCCACCGCGAAGGACGCACCACCGCCTTCGAGGACATCCGCGCCGACTGGCTGGACTCCTTCGTCGACTCCACCCACCACTTCCTTCGCTGCATCCAAGAAGACGAGGAGCCCTCCCTGTCCGGACAGCGCGGCAAGGAGGTCCTGCAGTTCGTCCTCGCCGGGCTCCAGAGCGCTGAGACCGGCGCCCCGGTGCGCCCGGACGAGATCGTGGCCTAGGAAGCGCGATGCGACGCAGGGATGCAATGGCACTGAATCTACTCACCGCGGCGGCCTCGAGCGCGCGTTGGGGGTTGGCGCGAACGAGCGACCGGACCTGGCTCCGGATGCTCCGGCTGGCGCGGCTGCCGGGACCCAACCCCGCGCTCGACGAGGTGATCGACATCCTCGAGGCCGGTCCCCCCACCGCCACCGTCCTCCGGCGGATGGTGAACGACACCCCCCGTGAGGAGATCCGAGACATGCTCTGGGGGACCCTGTTCTTCGAGTCGGCGGAGCTGTGATGCACCGGGTGACGATCCTCGGCGGACGAGCGGGCGAGGCCTGGATGCACCGCCGGGCCTGGGAGCGGCTGGACGGGGTCGCAGTCGTGGAGGACGACGCCGACATCCTCGATCTCCTCGCACCCCTCGAGGACCGGACCGAACGGACGCTGGCCGCTCTGGACCGGGGGCGGCATGTGCTCCTGGGACCCCCGTTCGCCGAGTCTGCCGCGGCCGCTCGCCGCCTCGCCCAAGCCGCTCGTCGCTCGCCCGGGCTCCTCGGCGCTTGCGTACCTTGGGACGCCTACCCTCCGATGATCAAGCTGCGGGAGTTGATCGCCAAGGGGACCATCGGACGAGTGAGCGCGGTGCGGATGCGCTCGCTGGTCGCCGGAAAAGGGGGCTGGGACCCGGATCTCAGCCCGGACTTCCGCGGCGGCGCCGATCCGGCCGCTCCCGCTGCCTCGACCGTCCTGTTCCGGGAGGCCTTCGAGAAGCTCGGGATCGCCGCAGTGCTCCTCGGGCCCCTCGCCGAGGTCTTCTGCCACGACCCGGGCGGCGAGGCGCCCTGCGCGAGGCTGTTGGGCTGGAAGCACGAACAGCGCGCGACCTACGTGGTGCTGGAGATCGTCATCGCGCCCGCGATGACCCTCCGGTCCCCGTACGACCCCAGGGACGACACCCTGGAGATCACCGGCTCGGCCGGCATCGCCTGGCTCAACCGCGG
>JAFDJI010000686.1 GCA_019307545.1 Deltaproteobacteria bacterium
GAGGTTTCGGAGGAGCCGCGCGTGGGAGCGCACCTCGGTGGAGGAGCGGTACCTCCGCCACTCGTTCATGTGGATGTCCAACCACCCGTCCCGGTCGTAGTCGCCGAAGGTGGCCGTGAACCCGACGTGCGGGGACGTCGACGGCACGTGTGCGTTGCGTGCTACGGCGTCCTCGACGAAGGTCCCGCCCTCGTTGATGAACAGGAAGAAGCGCTCGTCGCCGATGGCCGTCACGTACAGGTCGAGGTCGCCGTCGTTGTCGATGTCGCCCCAAACGGCGCCGTTCGAGTGCAACTTCAGGGTCAATCCCACCTGCTGGCTCACGTCCTCGAAGGTTCCGTCGCCTTTGTTGCGGTACAGGATGTCGGTGTCATGGATCCGGGTCACGTACAGGTCGGTCCAGCCGTCCCCGTCGAAGTCCGCGGCGGCCGCCCCTCCCGTGAACCACTCCACGCTGCAGCCGGTGGGCAGTCCGCAGGCGTCCGGCGCGTACCGGTCCCATTGTATGTAGGAGATCCCGGTGGTGGCGGTGACGTCGGTGAAGGCCGGGCCGGCATAGGGCCCCTCGCAGCCGTTGCCGAGCGGGTCCTGCAGATCGCCGTTCAGGTCTTCCGCCCCGTCCAGGCACAACATGGTGCATTCGGACTGGAAGCAGCGCGCCTCCGCGTCGAAAGGGGGGACGTCGCACGTGTCGAGAAGCGCGTCGTTGTCCTCGTCGATCGACCCGTCACAGTTGTTGTCCACACCATCGCAAAACTCGGGGGCCGTGGGGTACCGGGACAGGTCGGTGTCGTCGCAGTCTCCGTCGAGAACGACGTACCCCTCCGGCGCGTCGCATGCCCGGGTCGAGATCTCCGAGTTGCCGTAGTCGTCCTCGTCGCCGTCGAGGTACCAGGTCGGGGCGTCCACCGGCGTCCCCTCGTCCTCCTCGCCGTCGCAGTCGTTGTCGGCACCGTCGCACAACTCGTCGGCGTCCGGATGGGTCTCCCACACGAGGTCGTCACAGTCCTCGCAGGCCGCGTACCCGTCCAGGTCGCGGTCTTCGTACCCCACCGAGCCGTCGCAGTTGTAGTCCACCGGGTCGGTGCAGTCCGTCTCCAGCGCGTCGGGATGGATGTCGGGGTCGTCGTCGTCGCAGTCACGACCGTCGTCGACGAGGTCCGGTGGCCCTATGCAGGAGCGCGCCAGGGGGGTGGGGGCGCCATAGCCGTCCTCGTCCTCGTCCGGATACCAGGTGGGGGCGTCGATCGCGTCGTCCTCGTTGACGTCCTCGTCGCAATCGTTGTCGACCTCGTCGCACACCTCGTCGGCGCCGGGGTTGGTGGTGGCTACCAGGTCGTCGCAGTCCTGGTCGTTGTCCGCGTACCCCTCCGGCGCGATGCAGGCGAGGACCGTCGGTGCCGGGACGCCCCAGCCGTCGCCGTCATCGTCTGTGTAGAAGGTGTGGTACCAGGTCGGGTCGTCGTCCGGAATGCCGTTACAGTCGTTGTCCGCCCCGTCGCATGCGTCCGCGGCCCCGGGGTAGGATGTCGGGTCGAGATCGTCGCAGTCGTCGGACGTCTCCACGTACCCCTCGGGGCAGGTGCACCCGAGCATTGCCTCCGCCAGGTCGCCGTGACCGTCCCCGTCGGCGTCGCGGAACCACTCGAGTTGGTCCACCGCCTCCTCGTCGAATTCTCCGTCGCAGTCCTCGTCGACCTCGTCGCAGTGCTCCGGCGCACCGGGATACACGTCCGAGCGCTCGTCGTCGCAGTCTTCGGCGTTTGCCACATAGCCTTCAGGGGCGTTGCACGCGGTGAAGGTCTCCTCGGCGTGCCCGAACCCATCCTCGTCGCCGTCGGCGTGAAACACCTCCTCGCCGCTCGCCCCCGCCTCGTCGACCTGGCCGTCGCAGTCGTTGTCGTGTCCGTCGCAGATCTCCGGTGCACTGGGGTACACATCGTCCCGGGTGTCGTCGCAATCGTCGTTTGAGTCGAAGCCGTCGTTGTCGCGGTCGTCCGCCAGCGGGTCCCCGTCGGGCCCACAGCCGAGCAGGGAAGCAGCGATCAGCGCGAGCAGGGCAAGGCGCATGGATCCTCTATCGGCGGAGGTACCGAGGCCCAGATTCTAACGGAACGGCTCGGCACCTGCCTCTGGGATTGGCTCAGCGGAGGATGAAGGCCGAGAGGCTGGTGTCATCCCCCGCGTCGTCGTCGTCGGGGTAGGCCACGTAGATGATCCGCTCGCCGCCGACCTCGCGGACCTTGACGTCCGCCACCTCGTCGAAACCATCTGGGATCTTGCCGAAGGGGGCGAGGCCCACCGCGTTCCAAGAGACCCAGTCCTGGGTCAGCCACACGTTCTCCTGGACCACGATGTACAGGTTGTCCTGGCTGTCGATGGTCATGCGCACATGGTCGGTCTTGAGGTTCCAGTCCCCGTCCCACATCCCGATGGGGTCCCAATTGGTGGTCAGCTCGTTGTACTCCATGACCTTCGGGTTCCAGAAGACCCCACTGCCAGCCTCGGTATGGGAGACCACGACCGTGCCGTCGGATGCAATCACCACGCCGCTCATCGTGGTCATGGAGGGGTCGAGATCCCCGAGCTCCTCCCAGGCGGTCCCGCCGGGATCCCAGCGGAAGGCAGAGGCGGGGGACTCCCCGAGGCTGCTCACGTGCTTGTAGGCGACCACCGGAATGCCGTCCTGGACGGCAAGGCGGATCTGGGCGGGGGCGTCGGAGGTGTCCTCGTCCACGATTCCGTTTCCGAGCTGCGTCCAGTGGTCTACGTCCCAGTAGGCCACGATGACCTTGTCGGCACTCTGGAAGGCGATCCATAGAATCTCGCCGTCGAAGACCAGGTCGACGGCCTTCGATTCCAGGTAGGAGGTGAGGTCGCCCACCTCGACCCATGCGCTCCCGTCCCAGTACATGGT
>JAFDJI010000687.1 GCA_019307545.1 Deltaproteobacteria bacterium
GCGAGATCGAGATCCTGCTCCCCGAAGAGGACATCCGCCGCCGCGTCGCCGAGTTGGCCGCGGAGGTCGCGGACGCGCTCCCGCCCGAGGTGCGCTCCGAACAGTTGGTCATGGTCGGGCTCCTCAAGGGCGCGACGATGTTCATGAGCGATTTCTCTCGGGATCTGCACCGGAACGGAGTGCGCCTCGCCTTCGACTACATGCGTCCCTCCTCGTACGGCTCGGGCACCGTGTCGTCGGGCATCGTGCTCCAGGAGCAGGACCTGTCGATGGACCTCGCTGGGCGACACGTGATGCTGGTGGACGACATCATCGACACCGGCCGAACCATCGCCTTCGCGCAGCAGCACCTCCAAGCGTGCGGCGTTGCCTCGCTCCGCACGGTCCTGCTCACCGACAAGCCCTCCCGGCGCGAGGTCGAGGTGCACGTGGACCACGTCGGGTTCGAGGTGCCGAACCGGTTCCTCGTCGGCTACGGGCTGGACGCCGACCAGGCGTACCGGGAGTTGCCGTTCATCGGGGTGCTGTAGACGGGGTCGCGGGGCCAACGATGCCGGCCCGGAAGAGGTCGTCCACCACCGCCTCGTCGAGATCCGCCCCCGCCAACGCCTCGCGCCAGGGCCGCTCCCCGTCGAAGGCGGCGAGCAGGGCGAACACCGCGCGGGGGTACTCTGACCGGGACCACCCCGCGGCGACCTGAAACACCACCCGCTCCCCCTGCAGCACGAAGGGGGGCGCCGTCGGCACCAGTACCTCCGGCATGGGCTCCACACGGCGTCTGCCGGTGAGGCCGGGCTGGCGGGGCGGCTCCTCGAGGTCGGGTGTGGGCAGGTCCAGGTCGGCGACGTAGCGAGCACACCAGCGGTACCAGGCCTCCCACTCCGCTGCCGAAGTGCCCTCGGCAGGCGGCAGGCCATCGAGCGCACAGCGCTGCGCGAGGTGGTGCTCCGCGTGGGCCAGCCGGACGCCCAGGGCCCACCACCGGGTCAGGTCGCCCTCCGACGCCAGGCAATAGAAGGCGCGGCAGGTGGCCCCCCGATCACCCCAGATGGCGCAGCTGAACCGGCCGGGTGCCCAGTAGGGGCACGCGGTGCGCACACCGTCCCACCACGCTCCAGCTTCCACCCAGAGCACCCCCACCCCGTCACCCGACGCAATACGATCCTGCACCCGTCGAGCACCGAGACCGCCGCGCTCGAGCGCCTGCCCCACCAGGTAGTTCGGCAGTCGAGGATGGAAGTTGCAGCAGGCGGGATCGACGCCCCCATCCAGGTCATCCGTCCAGGGGGCGTGCGAGCAACCGGCACAGTCGACACCGGGATCGGACGGCAGGTCCAGATCGTCGCCGAGCCAACGGCGAAGGATCGCCGGGTAGCCCCCGAGCACCGCGTCCATCATGGCGTCAGAACCCGGTCCCGTCCGCCCGGAGACCCGGCGAGTAGGCGGATCCGGCCTGGACGTCGCTGTGGGGCGTCCACGGCCCGATCAGCTCCGGGTCGCGGACGATGGACTGGTCGATCTCCAGGTCGGCGACCCGGTGGTCCGTCGCGCAGGGTGCGCCGTCGCAGTCCCCCCAGGACACCTGGGCGTGCACCACCCCGAAGCGGTCGGCGAGGGTCACCACGTCTCCCGCGTTGTTCATGTTGATCCGCCCGCCGAACGCGGCCCACTGGATGTTCGAATCGCCGAAGTCTCCGGTGGGTACGCCGCCGCCGAACACCACCAGCGCCTCTCCCGCCGGGAGCAGGGTTCCGAGCGGAAACCGGTGACGCTGCGGCTCGTCGGCATCGGAAAGCGTCCACCCGGCGAGGCACAGGTCCCGGCCGCCGGTGTTCACCAACTCCACGAACTCGTCGGCGTTGCTGTCGCGCACCCCGTCGGCGTTCGCGTCCCCGGCCAGCTCGGAGGGCGGGTCGGCGAGGATCTCGTTGATCACCAGCCCGGTCGCGTCGACCGCGGCGGTGGAGGTGCAGGGGACGGCCCCATCCTCGCGGAACAGGTACCAGCCGGCGGAGGCGGCCATCTCGTCCTTGTCGTGCCCGGCACCGGGAACGACGTCCGAGCGCCACTGGAAGTCGGCGCCGAAGGCCACGGCGCGTGACTGCGCGAGCGCGTAGTAGAACTGCCCCCGCTCGAGGCGGTTGACGCCCTGGTAGTTGGCCTCCGGGGTTCCCCGCAGGCTGGAGTCCTCCGCGGCGGTGGCGGTGTCCTCCTCCCCGAGGAGCACGACCAACTCCCGTCCCATGGCCACCCCCACCAGGGTGTTGTTGACCGGGCTGCCCTGGAGGCCGTAGGGCATGAAGTAGTTCGGGTCGGCGCCCCCGCCGTCGCTGGGCAGGGTGTACCAGCCCGAGTTCGCGGCGACGGCCCGGTGCACCCGCGCGTAGGGGAGGAAGGTCAGCAGGCGGTGGGTGAACTGCCCGCCGGCGCTGTGCCCAAACACCCGGTAGCTGCACTGGGGGCTTCCGAGCGCGGTCTTCACCGCCTCGAAGAGGTGCTCCAACTCCGCGTACAGGTAGTCCTCGGGGTCCCGCCAGGCCGCCGGGATGTAGTTCCCGCCCGAGGGGGTCCCGATCACCCCGACCCCGAGGGTGTAGTTCTCGGAGCTGGGGTACAGGCTGGTCGGGAATCGCGGGGCGATGGCGAGCGCTCCGTGCCGCTCGGCGATCGGCTCGAAGGCGTCCAGGTACGACGACGCCGTCCGCCCGGATCCGTGCATCACGAACAGGATCGGACCGGTGCCATCGAACCCGGTGGCCCGGTAGGTGTACGCGGTGATCGCGTTCCCGTCGCGGGCCTGGAACCCGATGCTCCCGTAGCGGGTGCTCAACCCGCTGGTGTCGGACAGGGTCGCGGGGAAGGGGTCCACCACCGCGCAATCCGGGTCGGGCTCCTCGGTATCCCCGGTGTCG
>JAFDJI010000688.1 GCA_019307545.1 Deltaproteobacteria bacterium
CCTCCCACACCGAGAGCAGGGCCTCGAGGGTGAGGGTGCCCCCGAGGGGTCCGAAACCATGTCCGCCACCATCCATCAGGTCCAGCACCCCGCTGGCGCCGCCCGCAAAACCCAGTCCATCGCCGCCATAACGGCGGCTGACCACGCCCACCAGCCGACCCTCGGCATCGATCACCGGTCCGCCCGAGTTCCCCGGGTTCACCGGGGCAGTGATCTGGATGCTCCGTGGCCCCACCGCAGACACCACGCCTTCGGACACCGACCACCGCAGGGTCCCTTCCGCGAAGCCGGCCGGTTCCCGGGCGCCGTAGGGGTGTCCGATGGCCCGTACCGTCTCTCCCAGGAGGGGCGAGTCCTCGCGTATCGGCAGTACCGGCCCCCCCGCCAGCTCGGGAACCAGGATGAGGGCCTGGTCCATGCGCACGTTGGTGCGAACCACCCGCCCCACCGCCCTTCGACCGTCTCGAGTGGTGACCCGCGGGCGACCACCGTGCGCGATGCAGTGGTAGGCGGTGACGACCGTTCCGGCGTCGTCCACGAAGGCCCCAGCGCAAGTAGCGGGTCCTTGGAGGACCAACACCACAGCGTCCAGGGGAAGGTCCTCGGGGGCCTTGACCGGATCGGCATCGGGCTCCGCGGCGAGGGCGAGCAGGCTGAGCAGCACGGCAAGCACCTATGCAGCGTACCCCAGGCTCACACGACCCGTTGGCCCGGGATGGCTTGAACCGGAGCTTCGCCGGGTTACGGCCGAGCCGGAGGTGTGATGAGGATCTGGCTGCTCCTGACGTTGGTGTCGTGCGGGACCGGGGAGCAGGGCGCACCGCAGGGTCCTGAACCCGGAGCAGAGCCGGCGGACGCGGTGATCACCCTGGTCCCGGCGCCCCTCCCCACACCCACCGAGCCGAAGTACGCATCAACACACGTGTTGATCGCCTGGAACGGGGCGGTGCGCGCTCCCGCAACCGCGGAGCGTACCGAGGAGCAGGCCCGGGCGCTGGCCGAATCGCTGCGTCAGCGGGCCCTGGCGGGTGAGGATCTCGAGGCGCTGGCTCGGGAACACTCCGATGGTCCTTCGGCACCACGCGGCGGTCGGCTGGGGGTCTACCTCACCGGGACCATGGTGCCCGAGTTCGAGGCCGCGGTGGCCTCGGTGGCGGTCGGGGAGATCGGCCCCCTGGCGCGCACCCCCTTCGGGTGGCACGTGGTCCGCAGGGACGCGGTCGTGGAGGCGGAGGTCGCCCACATCGTGGTGAGCTGGAAAGGGGCCTGGCGGTCCAGCGCCGAACGGTCCCAGGAAGAGGCCCGCGCCCGCATCGAGGAGGCGCGGACGAGGCTGGAGGCCGGCGCTGACTTCGGCGAGGTGGCGCGGGCGTACTCAGACGGTCCAACCGCGGAGACGGGTGGCGATCTGGGGACGATTGCGCCGGGCCAGATGATCCCGGCCTTCGAGGACGTTGCCTTTGTGCTTCCGCGGGGGCAGCTGTCCGAGGTGGTGGAGACCCCCTACGGCTTCCACCTGATCTTGCGCCGCTAGGACGACGATCCAGCGGCCTGGCTCGCCGTCTCTCCGGGTCGTGCGCTGGGCTTCGGGCTACAGGGCGTGCGCTGCGCGCTACGCCCTCCTGTGCCGCCCTCAGCCCGCGAGCTGATCGGGCGTGATCACCGATCCGAACTTGCCCTTGAGCTCCAGCAGGCTGGCGCGCTGCTGCTCGAGGATTTCGAACAGCCGCTTGGGCACACCCTGCTCCTTTCCGTAGGCGTCGATCTGCAACTCGATGCGTCCCACGATGTTGTCGACGTAGAGCGAGAACTGCTTGGTGTAGAGCTCTCTGGGGTATGGCTTGTCGATGATCGTCTGGAACAGGGACTCGAGGTCCTCGAACTTGGGCAGGAAACCGATGGGCGTATCGATCGCGCTCACATCTCCGTACGCCATCCGGTCGAGCCAATTGAGCCACACCTTGACATCGCGCTTCTCGCCGAGAAGCTGCTTGCCGGTTCCGCCCCGTGCCTCGTGGGTCAGGAAGTAGTTGAGCCCGGCCATGACCGGCTTCTGGTCCGCCGCGATCGCGTCATTGCCGAAGAACTTGAACTGGGCGTCCATGTAGTCGCCGAGCGGGCCGGGGATGAAGGGGGCATTGGCCCACGGTGCGCGCTTGACGCCGGTGGCGCCCACCTCGGTGGCCGTGGCCGCCGAGACGATGCAGGCGCCGACTACCACGCCTTCGTCCGAGTTCTTGGCCACCCACACCGGCGGCATGGTGTCGCTGTCGCGACCGCTGTAGGTGAAGACACGGCACACCGCGCCCTGCGGGTCCTCGGCCTGTGCGGAGTAGGTGGCCAGCGCGCTGGCCGCGACCGTGCAGCGGGCGTTCGGGTGCGAGATCGGGATCGCCTTGCCCTTGGCGTCGACCTTGCCCTTGGTCCACTCGCCCTGGAAGTTGAACCCCTTCTCGGGGTGTTCCTCGCCGTTGCCGGTCCAATGCGGCACGTCCTTGTCGTCGATCAGCACGTTGGACCAGATGACCTCGGTCCCCGGGTTGCGCAGCAGGGTCATCAGCTGGGGGTCGCCCTCCCAGTTGACGTCGGCCACGATGCCGAAGATGCCGCACTCGGGGTTGATGGCGTGGATGCTCCCGTCGTCGGCGATCCACATCTGGGCCAGGTCGTCGCCGATGAAGTGGTCGCCGGCCATGGCGGTGGTGGTCTTGCCGCAGCCGCTCGGGGCCGCGCCGCAGAACCAGGTCACCCGGCCGCCGGGGCCGTCGATGCCGGTGATGAACATGTGCTCGGAGAGCTCCTTGGCTCCACCCTCATAGACCGGCTTGTCGACCGTGAACCGGTGGTTGCCCTTCTTGAGCAGCAGCGTGTTGCCGGCGTAGGTACAGAACAAGCTGTAGGTGGTCCACCATGGCGCTGTGCATCACGTAGGCGGAGCTGGTGATCTCGAGGGCCGGATTGGAAGCCGGCGAGCCCACGGGTCCGCGAATGAAGAACCCGATGAGCATGGTGCGGCCCTTCATGACACCGCCCATCTTCTCCCTCACGTCCTCCATGGCATCGGCGCGCAGCATCTTGTTGCCGAGGGAGCTGGCCGCCTCGCCCTCGTTGATGATGTAGAAGGTCCGGTCGACGATCCGCCCCTGCTCGTCCTTGAGGTCGTAGTGGATCGTGTGGTCCTTCATCGCCAGGGGTCTCTCCTCACCCTGTTCCAAGGCGAGATTCCGCACGGATGCCCGGTCCTGCTCGGATCCGGTGTTGACGAAGATCGCATCGGGATCGCAGAGCGCGACCGCGTTGCCGATCTTGGTCAGCACGTCCGGGTTGTGGATCTTCTGGATCTTCGAGAACTCTTCGGCATCCATCTTGCGTTTCAGCAGATCGAGTGCTGCATCCACGCTGTGGATCCCGCCGATCTCGGTGACGATGTCCTTGCCTTTGTTCCGCTCGAGCATGGTCCTATCTCCTCGTCCACCACGGGCGGGGACCGAGGCAGATGGGTCCGCGTCCGGGGGGGCGGATATCTATGGTGTCGCTGAACCGCTGTCGACGGTGGCAATGGTCGAGAGCGCTGCTGCGCCTTAGTCCAGCAGATCTTCGACGGCGTCGCGGATGTTGGCGT
>JAFDJI010000689.1 GCA_019307545.1 Deltaproteobacteria bacterium
CCTCCAGGATCATCCGCTTCATCTTCTCGCCGGCGTTCCGGGCCGCGCCGCCGGAGAAGTAGGTGCCGCTCGACGCGTACGCGCCCACGTCGAACGGGGTCACGTCGGTATCTGCGGCGATGAGGGCGACGTTCTCCATGGGGACGCACAGGACCTCGGCGGCCATCTTGGTGGTCACGGTGTCCAGGCCGGTCCCGAGGTCGGTGCCGCCGCTCAGCAGCATGAAGGTGCCGTCCCCGAACATGGTGACGGTCGCGTTCGCGGAGTCGAGTCCGGGAAGGCCCGAGCCCTGCTGCACGATGGCCACCCCCTTGCCGATGGCCACGTCCGGGTCGGCGCTCTCCTCTGGCACCCCCCACTCGGCGAGCTCCGCACCGCGCTTCAGCGCAGGTCCGAGGCCGCAGGAGAACACCTCCTGGGGGATGCCCGGACGGCCCTCGCCGAGGCACTTGAGGATCTCGAGCCACGACCCCTCGCGCACCCGGTTCTTCTCCAGGAACGCCAGGTGGTCCATCCCCAACTCAGCCGCCATCTCCGCGGCCGCGAGCTGCAGCCCGAAGGACCCCTTGGGTGCCCCGTAGCCCTGGTAGGCACCGGTGGGCGGGATGTTGGTGTAGTAGGTGGTGACCCAGAAGTGCACGTCGTCGCACAGGAACAGCGGCAACGACTTGCTGCAGGCGTTCATCGGGACCGTCAGGCAGTGCGACCCGTAGGGGCCGGTGTTCGCGTCCACGTCCATCCGGATCGCGGTCAGGGTGCCGTCCTTCTTCGCGCCGAGCTTCACCCGCACCCGCATGGGGTGGCGGGTGCGGGAGGCGACGAACACCTCCTCGCGGGTGAAGCGGAACAGCACGTCGCGGCCGGTCACCCAGGTGCACCACGCGGCCACGTCTTCGAGCACGATGTCCTGCTTGGAGCCGAAGGCCCCTCCGGTGCGCTCCTTGATCACCCGGATCTGGTTCTCGGAGATGTCCAGGATGCGGGAGATGATCCGCCGCACGTGCCATGGGACCTGGGTGGAGGCGTGGATCACCAGCCGGTCGCCCTCCATGCGGGTGTACACCACATGGGGCTCCACCGCGGTGCACTGCACCTGGCTGGTTTGGTAGGTGCGGTCGATAATCACGTCGGCCTTCGCGAGGCCGGCCTCGAGGTCTCCGATGCCCCCGTCCACCGATGCGGCGATGTTCTGCCGTGGATGGCCGTGGATGGGGAACTGGTAGAGCACCTTGCCGTCGCGCGGGTCGGCGCCACTGTTGTCGAGGTCCGCGGGTGCGCCGGCGACGTACTCGATCACGCCCTTGTGGAGGATGGGGGCCCCCTCTGCGGCGGCCTGGTCCACGGTGAACACCGGCTCGAGGACCTCGTACTCCACCTCGATCAACTTCATCGCCTCCAGGGCGATCTCCTCGGACTCCGCGACCACCGCGGCGACCCGGTCGCCCACGTGGCGGACCTTTTCCCCGAACATCTTCCGGTCGTAGGGGGAGGGCTCTGGGAACCCCTGGCCCGCCTGGGTGTAGTACACGTCTGGGCAGTTCTCGTGGGTGACGATGTGGACCACGCCGGGGAGCGCTTCGGCGGTGCTGGTGTCGATGCGCACGATGTACGCGTGGGCGTGGGGGCTGCGGAGCATCTTCAGGTGGCAGGCGTCGGAGCGGACCCGGTCATCGACGAATGCGGCGCCGCCGCGGGCCAGGTGGGGTCCGTCGACCTTGCGGCGGATCTTCCCGACCACGCGGAGGTCGTCGCGGAACTCGGGCGCGGGGATCGGCGCGTAGCTCGCGTCGGCACGGCGCTTTCGCGCGATCTCCACCGCGGCGAACACCTGCTCGTACCCGGTGCACCGGCAGAACACGCCCGACAGCGCGTCCTGCACTTCGGTTCGGGTGGGGACGTCGACCCGCTCCAGCAACTCGTGCACGGCGAGGAGCATCGCGGGGGTGCAGTAGCCACACTGCACGATCCCCGCGTCGAGGAACGCGGACTGGATGGCATTCAACTGCCTGACGTGGGAGAAGTGCTCGATGGTCGACACCTCGCGGCCTTCGACCTGGGGAGCGCGGAGCCGGCAGGAGTTCGCCATCCGGCCGTCGAGGAGGATGCCGCAGACGCCGCAGGAGCCCTCTCCGTCGCAGCCGTTGCGTACCGAGGTGAGGCCCGCGCGCCGGAGCAGGTCGCGCAGGGGCTCGCCGGGGTTCGTCTCGAAGGTGCGGTCGACGCCGTTGAGCTTGAAGGAGACCTCCATCACCGCACCCCCTGCCAGGCCGCTTGGATGGCGGACGCGACGATGACCCCCGCCAGGTGCTTCCGGTAGGCCGCGCTGCCCCGGTGGTCCGAGGGCGGAGAGACCGCGGCGGCCACCAGCTTTTCGATCTCATCCCGATTGGGTGGAGCGCGCCCGTCGAGGGCTTGCTCGACGGCCTCCAGCCGCATCACGTGGTTCGCCACCCCCCCCACGGCGACGATCGGGTTCCGGGCGACGTCCCGCTCCCGGGTGAGGCTGGCGGCGGCGGTCACCAGGGATTCGTCGGTGGCGGTGGCCGCGTAGTTGCGCACCCCGGTGGACCGTTTGGGGGCGGGGATCGGGATCCGGACCCGTGCGATCAGGCCCGCCGGCGGCCCGGCGAGGTAGCATTCGACCGGTACGCTGGTATCCCCGGCCGGCGTCACCAAGGCGACCGAAGCCTCCAGGGCCACCAGCGCCGGGAGCAGGTCGCCCCAGGTGTCGTTGGCCCCGATCTGCCCCCCGACGGTCGCGACGTTGCGCACGTGCCGGTTGACGATGTTCCGCGCCGCCTCGTGGATCGGCGTGAACACCGCGTCGGATTCCAGGAGTGCCTGGATGGTGCAGCAGGCGCCGATCACCAAGCCCGCATCGCCGACCTGGATCTGGTCGAGGCCGAG
>JAFDJI010000690.1 GCA_019307545.1 Deltaproteobacteria bacterium
CTCAGGGCATGCCACCCGGGACCGGTTTTCCGAGCATGAGCTGCTCCACACCCAGGAGCGCACCACCGATGTGCTGGACCGAATCGATCCGGACATCCAGTGACCACGGACGGCCCCGGAAGCCCCCCACCAGCCGCTCGGGGTACCCCAGGAGCGGTGCGTCGGATGGCTGGTACTGGTGGGACAGGAACAGGGTTCCGTAGGCTGCTGCCCTGGCATGGTACGGACCCGGCCGCCCTTCCCTGCGGTCCAACTCGGCGCGGGCAACCACCGCCTCCGCCAGCGCGCCCGCCGGCCCGGTGGCTGGCAACAACGGGCTCCCGGGGACCGGCGCGTTCGCCGCCACCATCTCCAGGTAGGCGGTGCAGAGTTGCTCGCCCGCGGCCGTGCCGCGTACATCGTGCACGGCGATCATGGCGAGGCACATCCAGTGCTCGTCCAAGGTCACGAGCCGCGCCGCCGGCATCGGCATGTAGGGCCCCTCTACGTGGGCTATTGCCCGATCCAGGGCGTCATCCACCGTCAACCCACCGCGAGCCGCAGCCGCCAGGGCCAACAGCCCCTGCCCCTGGGCATAGGCAACCGTCGGCTGTTCCGGCCACCTTTCCGAGGCCACCTCGAGGTCACCCCGGATGAGCCCCCGGTCGTCCACCGCAGACGCGACGAAGGCCGCGTAGGACTGCTGAAGTGCTGGCTCCACCTCCATCTCCAGCAAAGTCAGGAGCGCCAGGGCGGTCGTCCCGACCCAGGCTCGACCATCCCGTCGGGTGGGGTCGAGCACGAAGCCACGACCATCCGCAGTGTTGTGCGTGCTCCGCTTCATGAATGCAATGCCGCGCAGGGCTGCGGCGATGAGCTTCGGATCTCCGGTACGCCGCGCCACTCGGGCGAGGTACCAGGTCGTCCCGGCGTGACGAGGGTAGTTGTACCCCCGGCCGAATTCTCCAGAGGGCCCCAACACGACGTACGCGAACTTGCCCGTGGAGGACTGGTTTCCGGCCAGGTGCCGAGCCCCCGCCAGGGCGGCCGCCCGAACGCTGTCAGCGGTCAGGGGCGGCGGCGCGCTCCAAGTCTGGTGGAGCGGCACCACACCGTCCCGCGAAGCCAGCCACCCACGGGTGCGCACCCACTCGGTAGCACCGAGGTCCCCGAACCGCTTCAGCGCGATCGAAGGGAGGAACAGGCCCGGAGAGGCCTGCCGGAGAACCACCAGACGAGGCCGCCATACCTCCACCGCGCCCAGCACCCGTTCGGGCCCCCGCAGGCCGGTCTCGCCCGGACGGACCAGGACGGTCCCCCCTCCCACGAGCGGTGGTGTCCAGAACGGTCCGGCGGAGGTCGCCGCCTCCAGCACCAGCCCCACGTTGCCCCTTGCTGGAGCGGACAAGGTGAGCGCCCTCAACGCGCTGGAGAGGGTCGCGCCGTCCACGCTCTGGCTCTCGGCCACGACCCCATCCCGAACCACCGCCGCCACCAGCAGGACCGGCCCCGGCGACTCCGGAGGTGGCCCAGGGTCGCCCCCGGTGAGCCGTTCGAAGGCCCACGCGGCCGCTTCCGCTCCCGGCACGGGGGAGAACTCCTGCACCGGCCCCTCTTGGACGGTCGCGAAGGCCGGAGGGAGGAGGAGGGCCAGCACCATCGCGACTCCGGTGCCAGCCCCTTCCCGACCCGACGGTCGCCCGGCGAGGACCTGCCACGCGGGGAAGAACGCCGCCCAGGGAAGGGCGAGGAGCAAGGCGCCCATGAGCTGCCATCCCTGCGCCGCGCCGGTCGGGTGGAAGTGCTGGACGATGTGCACCGCGACCTGCAGGAACAGACCCGCGAGGAGCGCGACCACGACCAGGGACACCGCAGAGGCGGTACGGGCAGGGCGGTCGCCGCGGCCGGCGAGCAGCCAACCACCACCGATCACCTGCATCCCCGCAGCCACCAGGAGCACGACTCCCGCCGGTACCCACCGCGCGCCAGCCTGCCCGGCCAGGACCACGTACACGGCTGCCTGAGCGAGGTTGAAGAGTCCTATCCACCGATTCATGGGCGCCCTCTGCGTTTGGCGAGGCTATCACCCCGAGCACATCGATCAGGCACAGGACGGCCGCTGCGGCGGCAGGGACTGCCAACCGCGCGATGGCGACGAGGGTCACCCTGCCCTGGCTCAGCGCCATCGGGACCTCTTGTCGCGCCTGGTACGCTAGGCGTCCTTCCTCGAGGTGCGCGTGGCCCTCCTGCTGATCGCGTTCTCCACGGTGTGCGCCGTCGTCCCCATGCTGCTGTTCCTCGGCGTGGTCTGGTGGATGGACCGCTACGACCGCGAGCCGATCTGGCTCCTGTCCCTCACCTTCCTCTGGGGCGCCATCGGCAGCATCGTAATCGCGGTGGTCGGCTCCACGATCGTGCTGCTGCCCATCCAACTCATCGCTCCAGGCGCCGCGGACGCCACCGGGGCGGTGGTGGTGGCTCCCCTGATCGAAGAGCCCGCCAAGGCGCTGATCCTGCTCCTGATCATCTGGAGCCGCCATTTCGACAACATGACGGACGGGTTCGTCTACGGCGCCGCCGCGGGACTCGGGTTCGGGATGACGGAGAACTTCCTGTACTTCGCCGGCGCGGCCGTCGGAGGGGACGCCATCAGCTGGTTCATGACCGTGGTGGTCCGCACGCTCTACAGCGCGTTGATGCACGCCAGCGCCACCTCGGTGGTCGGCGCGGCGCTCGGTTTCGCCCGCTTCCGCGGGTGCCTCCTGCTCGGGGTATCGGGCGTGCTCGGACTGGGCCTGGCGATGGGGATCCACGCGCTGTGGAACGGCCTTCTCACCCTGGACACCCTCGGCGGTTTCGGCGGCGCGCTGTTCGGGATGAACCTGCTCCTCTTCCCCCTCGAATTCCTGTTCATCTTCG
>JAFDJI010000129.1 GCA_019307545.1 Deltaproteobacteria bacterium
TGCACCGACGACAACTGCCCGACCACCAACAACCCCGACCAACTGGACGCGGACCTCGACGACCTCGGCGATGCTTGTGACCTGTGCACCGACGTCGACGACGACGGCTTCGGCGACCCCGGCTACTCGCTCAACACCTGTCCCGACGACAACTGCCCCGCGGTCGACAACCCGCTCCAGGACGACGAGGACACCGACGGATTCGGGGACGCATGCGACACGTGCACCGACACCGACGGCGACGGGTACGGCGACCCGGGCTACGCGGCCAACACCTGCGACCAGGACAACTGCCCCAACGACACCAATCCCGGCCAGGAAGACCTCGACGCCGACCTGATCGGCAACCTGTGCGACACCTGCACCGATACCGACGACGACGGGTTCGGCAACCCCGGGTTCCCCGCGAACACCTGCGACGACGACAACTGCCCGTCCACCGACAACCCCGGCCAGGAGGACGACGACGGCGATGGGTTCGGGGATGCCTGCGACATCTGTACCGACTCCGACTTCGACGGGTGGGGCGACCCGGGACAGGCCTTCAACACCTGTGGGGACGACAACTGCCCGGCGGTGGCGAACCCACAGCAAGAAGACGCCGACGCCGACGACATGGGCGATGTCTGCGACCTGTGCACCGACATCGACGACGACGGGTTCGGAGATCCCGGCTTCCCGCTGAACACCTGTGACGAGGACAACTGCCCCGACGACGCCAACCCGGGCCAGGAGGACGACGACGGCGACGGCGACGGGGACGCCTGCGACACCTGCACCGATGGCGATGGTGATGGGTGGGGCGATCCCGGCTTCACCGTGAACACCTGCCCCGACGACAACTGCCCGACCACCCCCAACCCAGCGCAGGGCGACGCGGACCTCGACGGGGATGGCGACGCCTGCGACACCTGCACGGATACCGACGACGACGGTTTCGGGAATCCCGGCTTCGCGGCAAACACCTGCGTCGAAGACAACTGCCCCAACGTCCCCAACCCCGGCCAGGGTGACTCCGACATCGACGGCCTCGGTGATGCCTGCGACGTCGAGGATTGCGACGGTCTCGACAACGACGGTGACGCGCTCGTGGACGAGGGCTTCCCGGACACCGATGGCGACGGCACCGCGGACTGCGTGGACACCGAGGCCTGCGACGGGGTGGACAACGACGGGGACGGGGACATAGACGAGGGCTTCCCGGACTCTGACGGCGACAGCATTGCGGACTGCGTGGACACCGAGGAGTGCGACGGCCTCGACAACGACGGCGACGCGCTCATAGACGAGGGCTTCGACGTGGATGTGGACGGGACGGCGGACTGCTTCGACACCGAGGAGTGCGACGGGGTCGACAACACCGGCAACGGCCTCGTCGACGACCAGGACCCATCCCTGGACCTCAACACTGCGTTTACCTGGTACGCAGACACCGACGGTGATTTGCACGGCGACCCGAACTCTGCGGTGCGGACCTGCGTGAAGCCCTTGGGGTTCGTGGACGACGACACCGACTGCGACGACCTGAACGCCGATCGGTACACCGGGAACCCGGAGTTCTGCGACGGCCGCGACAACGACTGCGACATGGACATCGACGAGGGGACCGACTGCAGCGACGACGACGGCGACGGGTTCACCGAGGACGGTGGCGATTGCGACGATGCCCAGTCCCTGGTGCACCCCGGCGCGACCGAGGTCTGCAACCAGGACGACGACGACTGCGACGGCGATGTGGACGAAGAGACCGACTGCGCGGACGACGACGGCGACGGCTGGTGTGAGGGGTTCGACCTCGACGGCGACGGGGTGGACGACTGCACTGACGGGACCGACCCCGGCGACTGCAACGACGGTGACGACGAGGCCTTCCCGACGAACCTCGAGGTGCTCGGCGACGGGGTGGACAACGATTGCGATGGGGACGTGGACTTCGGTGCCGACGACAACGACGGCGACGGGTACACGATCGCCGGTGGCGATTGCGACGACATCGACGCCCTGTCCTACCCGGGGGCGCCCGAGCGACCCGACGGGTTCGACAACGACTGCGACGGCACCACCGACGAGGGCACCGAGGCCTACGATGACGACGGCGACGGGTACTGCGAGGGGTTCGACCTCGACGGTGACACCGTGCTGGACTGCTCGGACGGCACGGATTCGGGCGATTGCCAAGACGCGGACCCCACCATCCACCCCGCGGCGACCGAGTGGGTCAACGGGGTCGACGACAACTGCGACGGGCAGCTCGATGACGTGGGCGACTTTGGGGACGCGGATGGGGATGGGTTCAGCGTGGTGGACGGGGACTGCAACGACGCCGACGACGACGTGTACCCGGGCGCGGACGAGTGGCCGAACGGGCAGGATGACGACTGCGACGGGGAGACCGACGAGGGGGTCCTGGACCAGGATGGCGACGGCTACACGGTCGATGAGGGGGACTGCGACGACACCAACGGGTGGATGCGACCAGACCTCCTCGAATTCTGCGACGGAGTGGACAACGACTGCGACGGCGTAGTCGACGAGGGCTGTGACGAGCCCGAGGTCACCCTGCCGCGCAGCTGCAACTGTGGCGCCCCGGTCTCGGGGAGCGGAGCGGGCGCCTGGTGGGTGTGGGTCGTCGCGGGTACTTGGATACGGCGACGCCGGACCCGCTGAGGGCTTCGGCGCCGATTCTGTATGATCCGTTTTCTGGCCGTTCGGGTCCCGTCACGCTGACAGCGGAGAGTGACCGTGAGAAAGAAACTCGCCATCTTGGTTGGGGGTGGTCCAGCCCCGGGGATCAACAGCGTCATCGGCGCAGCTACCATTCGCGCGGTGCTCGCCGATCTCGAGGTCGTGGGCATCCTCGACGGCTTCGAGTACATCATGCGCGGCGACATCAGTCACGTGATTCCGCTCACCATCGAAGAGGTGAGTCGGATCCACTTCCGGGGTGGCTCGTTCATCGGCATCTCGCGGGCGAACCCGACCCTCGACCCCCACCACCTCGAGACCGCGGTGATCTCCCTGCTGCGCCTGAATGTGGCCTACCTCATCACCATCGGCGGTGACGACACCGCGTACTCCGCCATGAAGCTCGAGGAGAAGGCGGGGGGGCGCATCAAGGTCGTCCACGTCCCGAAGACCATCGACAACGACCTCGATCTGCCGGGCTACGTCGACACCTTCGGGTTCCAGACTGCGCGGCACGTGGGGACCGAGATCGTCAAGAACATCATGGTCGACGCCCAGACGACCTCTCGCTGGTACTTCATGATCTCCATGGGCCGGAAGGCCGGGCACCTCGCGCTGGGCATCGGCAAGGCCACTGGGGCCACCATCACCCTCATACCGGAGGAGTTCGTCGAGCGCCCCCTTCGCCTCGGGACCATCGTCGACACCCTGACCGGCTCGATCATCAAGCGCCTGAGCTACGGCCGGAGCGACGGGGTGGCGGTGATCGCCGAGGGGGTGGTCCTGGAGATCGCGCCCGAGGACCTGGTGACCCTGGACGAGGTCGAAGTCGACGACCACGGTCACATCCGCATCGCCGAGGTGAACATCGGCGAGATCATCAAGGCGGCGGTGCAGCGACGCCTCAAGGCCCTCGGGGTGAAGACCACCATCGTGGCCAAGAACATCGGCTACGAGCTTCGGTGTGCCGATCCCATTCCCCTGGACATGGAGTACTGCCGCGACCTCGGCTACTGCGCGGCGAAGTACCTGGTGAGCGGGGGGAACGCGACGATGATCTCCATGCAGGCCGGCCAGTTCGTGGGGGTCCCCTTCAGGGAGCTGCTCGATCTGGAGACCGGCCGCACCCGGGTGAGGGATGTGGACATCTACTCCACCCGGTACGCGATCGCTCGGCGGTACATGATCCGCCTCCGCCGCGACGACTTCGACGACGCCCACGAGCTGGCTAAGTTCGCGGCGACCATCGGAATGACCCTGGACGAGTTCCGCGAGCAGTTCGCATACCTCATCGAAGACGAGCCCGACGCCCTGAAGCTGGACATCCGCGAGCCCACCCAGAAGCCCGCCCCCAAGCGTCAGGCAAGGGCAGGCGAGAGCAAGGCGAAGAAGAAGGAATGACCCGAGTCGGGTGTGCCTCGTCGGTTAGGCTGTTCGGCATCATGTATCTGCTCATCGGTGTGCTGCTCGCTATCGGCCTCGCGGCGCTGCTGTTCGGCGCTGTGGTGGCGTGGCCCGCCGCGCCCGCGGGACCAGCGGTGGTGATCGGCCTGGTGGCACTGCTGGGGAGCTGGTTCTTGCTCATGGTGCGCCTTGGACGAACGGCGGCGGCGTTGAGCAAGACCTCGTCGCGGCTCGAGGCCTTCATGGCGGACCTGCGCCAGGTGAGGGCCGCGCTCGGCGACGCCGAGCAGACCCTGCAGGCACGAGAGCCGGGCTCCGCGGTCGCCCCGGTGCTCGCCGAGGTGCTCGGACGCCTGGAACGCCCCTCCGACGATGTGCCACTCGATCAGCTGATCGAGGCCTACGAAGGCCTGGCGCGCACCAGCTACCCCGAGCCGATCCGGCTCGAGGAGTTGGTCGACCGCGCGGAGCGACTCGCCACCATCGTGCTCGACGGGCGTACCCTCGAGGTGGAGCGCACGATCGAGCCCCACGGACCGGTCTCCATGGACCGAATGCGGGTGTCGGGCGTCCTGGCGCATGTGCTCGCGGCGGCGGCCGAGACCGCGATCCCCGGGTCCCCGATCGGCCTCGACCTGGTGGAGTGGAAGGCGGGCCTGATGCGGGTCCGCGTGCACGCGTCCGGTCCACCGCAGACAGAACTCGGTCCGCGACGGGGGGCGTTGCTCCTGGCGGCTGCCGGTGCGCGCTCGCTGGGGGGTTCTCTGGAGTGGGAGACGGAGAACGGCAAGACCGCCTACGTCTTGCTCATCCCCCTCGAGGAAGAGGACGCGCCCACCGATCCGAACCCGCTCCTCGACCCGATGCCGCCTTCCTAGGGGTTCCCGTCATCGCTGACGACTGACGCGGCGGTGGTGCGGGCCCAGACGACGAGTGCGGCCCAGAGCGGCAGGAGCACCAGAAACGCCCAGGAGGAGGCGAGGGCGTCCGTCGCCAGAGCGGCGCCGAACTCACCATCGGCGAGGTTCGCGGCGACCGGGATCGCGGCCAACACTCCGGTGCCCGCAGCGCACCAGCGGAGGCCGTGAACCGTGAACCGGGCCACCCGATCCGCGGAGGGGTGTTTCTCCGGGTCCTCCAGGGTCAGCAGCATCACCATTCCGATCAACAGCACGAACAGGGCGAAGCCCGCGAAGAAGTTCACCGTGATCACCAGCGCGTGCACCACTGGCGCCGCCACCGGCCCGAACACGGACTCGAACAGGGTGTCCCGGTGGAGCGCGAACTGGTGCACCAGGTGCCCGAATTGCTGGGCGATGGGGAGCACCATGGTGACGGCGATCGCCGCGGCCATGCGAGCGCGGAACCGCCTCAGTGCCGGGGTGGGCTTCCTCCTACGCGGTGGCGGTCGCCTGCTCGGGCCCGCCACGGCTCTCGTCCTCCGAAGACGTGAGGGTTTGCAGCATCTCCAGCTGTTGCATCACGTGGGCGCGCGCCGCGCGGATGGTCACCTCAGCGTCCAGCAGGGCCTGGCGGGCTGCGTTTACCGCTATCCACGCGACGGGACCGGCCTGTCCAGCTGCGCCAGCCGCCGCGTTCACGAGGTTCATGGTCTCTCCGAGGGTCTGCTCGATGGAGGTCTGGAATTGCATCACCAGGTCGACCGCTGCTTCCTGGCCCCCCTCGGGTACGCGGGCCACCGCACCGTGGGTCTCGCCGATCGCGGTATCGGCCAGCCCCTGCACCTGGTCGAAGGTCATGAGCAGCATGAGTGCGTCGGAGTCCTGCACCGGCGGGCCCTCCTCGGTGCCGCCGAGGTTGCGCATCTCCGCGAAGTGGGGTCCGTATTCGGCTTCGAAGGCCGCGATCTCCTGCTCCTGGCGCTCCCGCTCAGCGTCCACTCGCTCGATGAGGTCGGTGATCTGCTCCTGGGCATCCCCCTCCTCGGCGATCGCCTCGTCCGCCGCGGCAACCTGCTCCGTGGAAGCGGCTCGCGCCTCCTGAACCTGGCCCTGCTGGTTGGTCAGCTGGCCGATTGCGCTCTGGGTCTCCCCCTCGGTCTGACTGTTGAGCCCCATCGCCTCCTGGAGTTGGCCCATGAAGGTGGCGAGACCCCCCAGGGTGCTGCCCGCTTCGCCGCTGGCCGCGCCCGCCGCGGCCCCCTGCGTACCGGCTTCGCCCTGGGCATTGCCGATCATGCCCTCGGCGCGGGAGAAGGCGGCGTTCATCGCCTGTTGGGAGAGCCAGTTCACCGCGCGCTCGAGCAGTCCGGCGTCCTCCTGGGGCGGCGGGTCCGGCATTTGTATCTCTCCGACCCGTCCCGTCTGCTCCCCGACGGTGTTCGTCTGGGATTGCAGCTCCTCGAGATGGCCCTGCGCTTCTTCACTATTGCTGGAGCCACCTTCCAGGTTGGCCTGAGCCTCGGCGAGTGGGGCGAGCATGCCCTCGCGTGCTGCCAGCTGGGAGGTCACATCCGCGTCGGCCTGCTCCGTGAGAGCGACGTTCTCCTGGTGTACGCCACGATGGGTCTCCAACTCCCCCTGGCTTTCCTGGCTACCGGCGAGGATCTGGTGCAGGTCCGCGGACATCGTGGAGAGAGCCGCGACTTGGGCGGGAGAGAAGTCCACCTCGGGCATCGGTATGCCCCCACCCGCGGGGTTCGCACCACCAGTGGCACGGGAATCCTCGGTGAGCAGGGAGGGCACCAGGGTGGCCGTGGCTTCGGACGAGGGGGTGGGCGACGCCTCGGCCATCTGGCTCCCTGTCATTCCCGGGCCTTCGTCTTCGCTCATCCCCCACCAGCCCCAGCCTTCACGGAACAAGCCCCGGGACATGTGGGGCCACTCGTAGGTCCTTACCGGGTTGCCCTCTTCGTCCACCGGGAGCCGGCCCAACTCGAAGTCGGTCATTTCTTCCCCGACACCGTGGATCCCCCAGCGTACGGCACCCTGGATCAGGAACCGGGCCCCGGTCCTGATCACCCCCCCGAGCAGCGCACGCACCGCCTCGGAGGTGGCGCCAGACGGGATGAAGTTCCAACTCGCCAACGCGATGACGTCCATCACCCCGTTGACGATGTTCCCGAAGAAGTTCTCCGTGCCCATGGCGGCGACGTTCAGGTAGCGGAGGCGGTTGGTTTCGTCGTCGGTGCACGCTGCACTGATGAGCGCCGTAACCACGGTGATCAGGTTGAAGGCGGCGCTGACGGCCTCGCAGATCAGCGCGATGATATTGCAGATTTCGCCACCGATCCCGGCGATGACAGCGAGGATCGGTCCGACCGGCCCGTCCGCGACGGCGCTGAAGGTGAGGAGCCACTGGCAGATCGAGACGATGTACCCGAGGTGGCGGACGATCCCAGACAAGCCGGAGGCGATGTTCGCAATCGTCATGCTGACGTGCATGATCGCCGAGCCGGGGCTCTCCAGGAACGGGGGCGCCATCTCCACCATGTCGCCGTGGCGGTTCCAGGCATCGCGGAAGGAGTCATAGAAGCCATAGATCGGGATCAGGCGCTCGATGATATTCTCACCGCCCCGAACGATCGGGTGGTTGTACCAGGGCGTGGCCTCTTCGGAGAGTGCCGCGACAACGGAGTCATCGGCGTTGGTGTCGAGGATCTCCTCGATGTCGACATCCACATCCGCGCCGCCAGCGTCCTCGCCGGTGCCTTCTTCGCCTTCGCCGGGGCTCTCCCCGACGTCCTGGCCCAGACCACCGCCGCTACCGCCACCGCCGGGAGCCTCCACGGCCACATCCGGACCACCACCCGGGGCCTCTTCGGCTACCTCCGCGCCGCCGCCGCCCCCTCCTGGTGGGGCTCCGCCGCCGCCTCCTCCTGGTGGGGTTCCGCTGCCGCCGCCGCCGCTGCCGCCGCCGCCGCCGCCGCCGCCAACACTGACGGAGTCCTCACCCGAGGTTTCGGGGGTGGAGACCTCGCTACCGCCGCCAGGGGGGGCACCAAAGGTGCCCGGCGCACCGCCGCCGCCACCTCCTCCTGGTGGGGTTCCGCCCCCAGCGCCTCCGGGTGTTCCATCCCCACCACCACCCCCGCCGGCCCGGTCGCGGGCAGCCTGGTTGCCGCCGCCCGGGGAGGCCTGGGTGTCGAGGGCGTCGTTGCCCGTGGACGTCGGTGTCGGGGTGGATGTCTGGGGAGGACCTACGGCGGTTTGCGGCGTGCTGCGAGTGACGGATGACATGGGTCCAACGAGGAGAAG
>JAFDJI010000691.1 GCA_019307545.1 Deltaproteobacteria bacterium
GGCCAGGGACGGAAGGGTCTGATGCGCCCCGTCGCCGAGACCTGGTCGGAGCTGGTGGAGGAGTTCCTGGAGAACCAGGCCGTACGGGACTGGATGCGCTCCCAGCGGTCGATCGCCGGGTTCAACCCCGGCGCTCGGCTCCAGACCCTGCTGAACCTCTCCACCGGCCGGGTGATGGCGCGGGCCTCCGACAAGCGCCTCACCCGCATGTTCCGGGTGTTCCAACAGCTCTTCGACGGCAAGTTCGCCCAGCGTGCGGCGGAGAAGCTCTACGACCCGGAGTACCGCGGCCTCCGCTACGTGCTCAATGGCCACTCCCACTTCGCGTCCATGACCCCGCTCGGGCACATCGACGGCCGGCCTTCCTGCTACTTCAACTCCGGCACCTGGCGCACCGTGCACCAGATCGGCACCCACGCCGAGGGCCGCCCGACCTTCATGCCGATGCACGCGATGACCTACATCGTGTTCTTCCCGGATGGCGACCCGATGAACCGGAACTTCGAGTGGTGGACGGGGGCGATGGTGGCGAGGGGCTGAATACATCCGTTTTCCAGATTCACGCCCGGGCGTGGGATCGAACGTGGCATGGGAGCGCCGAGGCGCCCTTTCCGGCGGGTTCTGGCTCCCGGCTGCGTGAAGCGGTACACGAGATCATCCGCCTGGAGGCCTCATGACCCTTCGCACCTTCCCGATGTTGGCGGCTGCCGCCATCGCCTGCTCCGGCTCGGAGCCGAGCCAACTCGTCTCGATGGACCTCGTCGAACCGGGGGACGACTGCCCGAACGGCGGGATCGCGCTCCACATCGGTGAGGACGAGGATGAAGACGGCGTGCTCGACGATACGGAGATCGCCGAGACCGAGTTGGTGTGCAATGGCACCGACGGCACCCCGGGCGAGGACGGAGACGATGGGGAGGACGGTGCGAATTCGCTGATCGAAACGGAGACGTTGCCGCGCGGCGATGCGGACTGCCCTCACGGCGGCCTTCAGATCGACGTCGGCCTGGACAACGGGGACGACGGGGGCACGGCCGGCGATGGCATCCTCCAGGAGGGGGAGATCGACGACACCGCGTACGTCTGCGACGGCGCACCCGCCTACGACCTGGGCCTGTTCGACCCCCCGACCACGCCCGCTGGCGCCTACACGATCAAGACGTCAGGCGGCAACGCCAGTGACGGTGACGGCGGAGATGGGGGCGACTTCCGACTCGGCTACCTCGCATACGACGATCCGGGGCTGCCGGGGGGTCACATCAAGCTGTTCGCCACCGGCGTCGCCGATGCGAGCTTCCCCCTGCCAGGTCCCACCATCAACCTGGGCGCCAACCCACTCGAGGTGGTGTCGAATCTCGAGGTTCCGCTCCTCCTCGACGAAGACTACGACGGGGTTCCCGACGGAGACACGTCGGGTTTCGCGGAAGGCTACGTCTACCAGCTCGAGGGCGACTCCTGGATGTATGTCTGGAATGGCGCCGCGGGCGAGGAGGTCACCGGCCTCCACATCGCGGACCAGGTGACCCTCACCCTGTTGCCGCACTCGGATGGCACGGCCTACCTCCGAATGCCCCAGATCACCAACGAGGGCACCCTCACGGCAACGCCCAACACCTCCCAGGTCCGGAACCTGGATCTGAGGGGCGACCGCTACCACGGTACGCCGACCTCGACGATCGATGCCTCTGCTCCCACGGACGATACCGACGGTGGGACGCTGTACTTGTACGCGAACTACGTGTTCTTCAACGAGGGCACCATCGCCGCGAATGGCCTCGGCACGGGCGCTGGGGGTTCCGTGGAGTGGGAGGCGGACCGCCTCCGGAACCTCGGCGACGTCTCCGTCGACGGGGGTACGGCCTCGTCCGGCGCGGGGGGCGCGGGTGGGAGCTTGAGCCTGTGGACCTTCTACGACCTGTACAACAGCGGCGACCTCACCGCACGCGGCGGCGGCGGACCGCTCGGCGGGGGGAAGGGCGGCGGGGTGCGCTTGGAGGCGGAGTCCAGCGACGTGCGCAACAGCGGTGACATCGACGCCAGCGGCGGTGGCGCCGACCTCACCTGCACCACCGGTTGTGTCGGGGGCAACGCCCAAAGGCCAACCGAAGGCGACGAGACCGCCCGGGCGGTTGTGCTCCGCTCCACCGGGGGCGCCGTGGTCAACTCGGGCGCCATCACCGCGACCGGTGGCTTCGGCGGGGCCGATGGCAACGGTGGCAACGGGGGGTATGTCGAGTTCACGACCATCAACTGGGAACGGGCAGCGGGAGGAGTCGAGGTCTCGGGCACCCTGGATACGTCCGGCGGTGAGGGTGTCTCCGGCGGATCAGGGGGGCGCATCTTCGCGCAGGTCTTCTCCGACACGCCGACCGACGCTGAGCTGATCTTCTATGGGTACACCAAGATCACCCTGGATGCTGGCGACGGCGCGGGGGACGACGGCGAAGGGGGCGAGGGGGGCGAGGTGCTCATCAAGAACAACTGCCCCGCGGAGTCGTACCTGCCCCCGGGTGGGGTGCTGAACTTCGTGGACATCTCGTCGGTGGGCGGAGATGGCGCCGCAGACAGCGCAGGTCGCGCCGGCAAGGTGCAGGTCAACACCTGCAAGGACATGGGCAGCAACCACCAGGGCGGCTCGGTGATTGTCAACGCGGGCGACATCACCCTCACCGGCGGCAGTGGCACCTCGGGCGACTACGGCGGACAGGTGGAGTTGCGTGCGCACGAGTGGGCGGAGAACAGCGGGGTGATCCTCACCGGCGGCGGCAACGGCAGCTCCGGCTCAGGTGCGAGTCCGGGCGACGTGAAGCTGGAAGCTCTTGCGGGGCAGGTGATCAACACCGGCCCCGTCACCGGCGCTGGGGGCAGCGCCACCTCTACCGACGGGGACG
>JAFDJI010000692.1 GCA_019307545.1 Deltaproteobacteria bacterium
GAGGACGGCGCCAGTGTCTACAGTGCTTCGGAGATCGCGCGGGCGGAGTTCCCGGACCTCGATCTCACCGTCCGCGGGGCGATCTCCATTGGCCGGCGCCTCCAAGACCCCCTGGCTGAGCTGGTCAAGGTCGATCCGCGCTCGCTCGGTGTCGGTCAATACCAGCACGACGTGGCCGAGTCCCGGCTGCGCGAGCGTCTGGGCCAGGTCGTCCAGGTCTGCGTGAATCGGGTCGGGGTGGAGCTGAACACGGCCAGCGCGGCCCTGCTCGAGCACGTCGCCGGCATCGGGCCGACCCTGGGTAGGCGGATCGTGGACTGGCGCGATGAGCACGGACCGTTCACCTCCCGCAAGCAGCTCCTCTCGGTGTCGGGTCTGGGCAAGAAGACCTTCGAGCAGGCGGCGGGCTTCCTCCGCATCCACGGCGCCGCCAATCCGTTGGACGATTCCGCCGTCCACCCGGAACGCTACGCCCTGGTCCGGCAGATGAGCCGCGACCTCGGCACCGAGATCTCGCAGTTGGTCGGCAACGCCGAGCTTGCGCGCCGCATCGACCTTCGGCGCTATGTCGGAGGCGATGTGGGCGAGCCCACCCTCCGCGACATCCTCGATGAGCTTGCTCGCCCCGGCCGCGACCCTCGGCCCCCCTTCGAGCCTCCCCGCTTTCGGGACGACGTCAACACCCCGGAGGACCTCCGCAAGGGCATGGTCCTCGAAGGCGTCGTCACCAACGTCACCTCGTTTGGTGCCTTCGTGGACATCGGGGTGCACACCGATGGGCTGGTTCACGTCTCCAGGCTGGCCGACCACTTCGTGCGTGACCCACACGAGGTGGTACGGGTGGGCCAGCGGCTACAGGTCGAGGTGATCGAAGTGGATCTGGCGCGGGAGCGGATCTCGTTGGGGGTCATGTTGCGCTGATGCGTCGGCTCGTTGCGGTGCCGGCTCATCGAGGTTTTTCTTCCGCTGTTCCCCTCAACGGACCACCCGGCAGCAACGCGACCAGCGTCTTGAGCACCTGATCCAGGGCCGCATCTGGGTCCCACGCGAGGCCGGGCCGGAGCAGCGGTGCCACGTCACCCCGAAACAGAGGGTCGGTGCGCTTCTCGTGCAGGTTCCGTTCGAACTGGGCGCGTGAGACCCGATGCCCCCCTTCCTCCAGGTAGCGATCGAAGCACGCAATCACCCGCGACGGGTTGGCTCCACCGTCTAGCCCCAGCGCCAGATCGAACAGGTCACGGCCCTTCTTGCGCTGGTACAGCGCCCGGAACTTGGTCCCCAGGAGTTCGTCAAGGTCGTAGGTCGTGATGTGGGCCGCACCGGTGTACCAATCCGACCCGATGGCGAGTCGCGTGGTGGTGAAGCCGAGGTGCGTGAAATGCTCGCGCGAGTTGATCTCCACCTTCAGCCGCATCGGTATCGGATGGGCTCCCTCGGATGAGAATCGGTATACGAGGTTGACCCGACCTTCCTTGAACTTGCGTTTCGGCGATCCGAGCCATGGGTCCAGCGTCCTCCGGACGCGATCGAGCGTCGAGCCGATGGGCCCTGGTTCCATCTGAACGAGATCGATGTCCTCCGAGTACCGGGCTGCGGGATGTAGATACAGTTTGTGTAGGGCGGTGCCGCCTCGGAAGGCGAGACGCCGCTGGAGCACGGGATCGCTGTAGATGTTGACCAAGGCGCGGCTGATCACGAGGTCTTGCTCGACCATCGCGTCGTCCGCCCAGGGCGCATGGGCTCGCCAGCCTTGGATGAAGGCGTAGGGGATCACAGTTCGTCGGCCTCCACCTTGGCGTTGACGATGAGGCGCCACCGGGGATCGCGCGGAGCCCCTGTCCTCGGCGATGAGCGCATCAGCGGTGCGGGCGCCTTCGCCCGATTTCCCACTTCGGGGAGCAGCGCAGCCGCGAGCGTGCGGTGCTCGACCTGCTCGAGCAACCACCCCAGGCGCTGCACCCACGCGATCGGGCATCCCATTGCCGCGTTGGCCAAGGGTCCTGGCTGCATGGCCTCTCCAAGCTCGACCAGGACGGTCGCGACATTGCCGAGGCCGCTGCAGCGGTGCGCATAGCCGACGATCTCGAGCGCCGTCGCTTCAGGAGTAGAGACCAGGAGGTGGCCGGTGCGGGTGTTGTGGATCTGGGTTGGGGTCGACGACATGTCGTGGCGGGTGATGAAGTCCACTTGCACGCTGCCACACCGGATCCGCCTGCGCGACCTGCCGACAATGACCTGGGTTCGCTGTGGGCGTTGGTGGGCCGCGCCGTGGTACGCCGCCGCGGTGAGGAGGCCCACATGGTAGGGCTCGCGCAGCCAGGTCATGAGCTGGTCGACGAACTGTTCAGCGGGCAGACAGCCCAGCGACCGGTACTCGGGCGGAACAATGACGTAGAAGCCTCGGTAGGGACTGGCGATCCGACCCTTTCGCAACAGGCGCGCCAGGGTCGCGTGGGCTGCGGGAATCGAGATCCCCAGCTGCTCGACCGCGTCGGTAGTGACGAAGTGGGCGCGGCCCCGCGCGGCCAGGGTGTCGAGCCAGTTCGCGGCATGGTGCGAAGTCATTACTAGCTTGAACTAACACGAATCGTCAGTTTGAGCATGCAGCGACCTGGAGCCAGCCGATGCGCACCATGACGTCAACGGGGGCGACGACCTTTCCGCCGGCGAGGATCGCCGCTACGGAGCGTTCGACGCTGCCGAACATGGGATCATCGTGGAAGGTCGTGACGGTGACCTTCGGGCCCGACATCCGACTACCTCGCCCGCCGCGGCTTCAGCGCCTTCCAGCCGACCTCCAGCAGGTGCATGCCCAGCGCCTTGAGCGCATTCTCGCGGGGTGCCGGGCGTTGGCCCCTGCCCATCCGGTGCAGCTGACGCTCGTAGAAGAG
>JAFDJI010000693.1 GCA_019307545.1 Deltaproteobacteria bacterium
GAGGGGCCGCGTAGCGCGGGAGGGCCCCCCGCCGCGCCCGCAGCGGCAGCCGGACCGGAGGTCCGGTCGGCGCAGCCGTCGATGGCGCAGAGCGCCATCGCTGACGCGAGGACGGACGGGGGATAGCCCGCGCGTCCACAGGCCCCTTTGCGCACGGCGCGGAGATCTCTTGTCGATGAGGTGATTGGAACTTCGAAGCTGGGATCCGTCCCTTCCCGGTGATGTGACGCCTGCGGCGGCTACTCCCCGGTCACCCAGATGTGTCCCGAGCCGGTCTCCACCCTGATCGAGCCGTCTGCGCCGGACTGGTCCTGCACACCCTCGACGTTCACCGAACCCGCACTGGTATGCAGGCGGAGGCGGTACTCGCCGGCGGGCACGTGGAGGTCGACCTCGCCCGACCCGGTCTCCACATCCAAATCCTCGATGGGTCCGTCCACCCAAAATTCGACAGCGCCGGAGCCGGTGACGGCCTCGATGGCCCAGGCCTCGATGTCGCTACCGAGGATGCCGCCGGAGCCGGTCTCCACCTCCATCTGACCGTAGAAGGAGATGATGTCGATCGCGCCCGAGCCGGTGTACGCGTACAGCGCTCCGGCTGCCTGCTCCACGACGATGGCGCCGGAACCGGTTTCCAGGTCCAGTATCCCGGCACTGTCGGACACCTCGATGGCGCCGGATCCGGTGAGGATCTCCATGTCCTCGTCGATGTGGGCCACGCGGACCCCGCCGGAGCCGATCTCGGCTTGTACCAGGGCGATGTGCGGCACACCGATCAGAAAATCGGTGGAGCACGCCCTCTGGTTTGGACACCGGCTTCGGACGTGGAGCACGCCGTCTTCGGCGAACACCTCGACCCGTGGAGCCGTCCTCGAGAAGCGGGTGACCTCCTCCACGGAGGCACAGCTGTGCTCGGTGCCGATGACCTCGATTCCTCCAGACTCCACATCGACGTGCAGCGCATGGATGGGGGCCTCGAAGGAGTATTGCTCGGTACTCTCCTCCACGGTGTAATCGAACGCGCACACGGTGGTAAAGGTGGCTGCTGCCAGCAAAACGGACGTGCGGGACATTTCTTGCCTCCTGCCATGCGCCCGTTGAGACACCAGTGGTCTCCGGAAACGTTACTCGGATCTCCCTGCCTGAAACACGACGTGACCGTTTGTTCCATGCCGCGATGGCGGGTGGCCATACAATAGGGATCAATGGGACTCTTGTACGCCGCGCTGCTGCTGTGGCTCGGGGCTGCCACGCCGGCCCTGGCTGCGCGCTCGCCTCGCGTGGTCGAGCCGCTCCCTTCCCTGGAGGAGCAGGTGACCGCGGTCGGCCTGTCGGCGGACGTGGTGATCTTCCCCTTCGAGACGACGCCGGAGATGGAGGCCTGGGCGAGGAAGGCGACCCGGATGACCACGACGCCCTTGGACAGGCTGGAGGCACTTCAACTCGCGCTGTTCAACCCGAGGACCTTCGCGTTCACCTACGATCGGGCGGCTACCCTCACCGCCAGGGAGGCCTTCACAACGCACCGGGGCAACTGCCTGGCCTTCACCTCCCTGTTCATCGCCCTGGCCCGCAGCGTGGGGGTGGATGCTCGCATGGTCTCCGTGCAGCGCGTGGTGGACGTGAGCCTGGAGGACGACCTGGTGGTGCTCACCCGGCACGTGGTCGCCGGGTACGAGTACATGGGACGGATGCACCTGTACGACTTCACCTTCGAGGAGGAAGCGCCCGCCCTGGCCTATGCCGTGGTGGACGACCGGGTCGCGAGCAGCATGCTCCACGGGAACCGTGGGGCCGCCTCGCTGCTGGCTGGGCAGGTTGCGGAGGCCCAGGTCGACCTGGAGATCGCGACCCGCCTCACCCCAGAGCGCCCCACCGCGTGGGTCAATCTGGGGGTGGCGCGACGACGGGGCGGTGACCTGGTCGGTGCCATCGACGCCTACAAGCGGTCGCTGGAGTTGGACGCGGGGAATGGTGCGGCACTGGCCAACCTGGCGGTGGCCTACCGGTTGATGGGTCGCCCCGCAGAGGCCGAGATAGCCCTGCGGGCGGCGGCGGAGGACCGGATCAGTCCCTTCAGCCAAATCGCGTTGGCGGATGCGGAGCGGTCACGCGGCGATCTGGAGAGCGCGCTGCGTCTCCTCCGACGTGCCCGCCGCAACTACCCGCGGGTCCCCGAGGTCCACGAGGGCCTGGCCCGGTGGGCGCACGACGCAGGCAATCCGGAGCGTGCCTCCCGCCATGGGGCGCGCGCCGAGAGGCTCCACGCGAAGGTCGAGTCGCTGCGTGCCCCGGCGGTCGCGTCGGAATAGCGTTCCATACCAAGGAGGAAGGAATGCGCGTGCTGTTCGCACTTGTCTCCGTGTTCGTCCTCGGCTTGCCGTGTGCCGGCGTAGGCTCGTCCCCTCCCGATGCGGTCGCGCGGGCGTACTTCGAGGCGGCCACCGCAAACGACCAGCAGGCCGTGAAGGTCCTGGTGGAACCGCGGTGTCACGACCACAAGCTCGGCCGCGGTGGTCCGGTGATGGTCATGGGCATTCCCATCGCCGTGGAGGACCTCGAGGTGGAGGTCACCGAGCAGGGGGACGACATTGCGAAGGTGGCCTACACGTTCGGTGGGGTCATCGAGAAGGAGTCCACGACCTTGTCCGGCGAGTTGTTCGGCGCCGAGATCGAGGTGAGCACCGGCCCGCTGTCGGTCGACATCTCCGAGGTGAGCGGCACTCTGCGCATGGTACGCATCGACGGAACCTGGAAGGTGTCCTGCGCCGGCGGCTGACCCCCGCGGCTACGCGTCTTCGTCGGGCTTGCGCCGGCGCCGCCATCCCCGCAGGGTTTCCCACAGCGCCAACAGGCTGAACAGGGCGCCGATGCCCACGAACAGCATCC
>JAFDJI010000694.1 GCA_019307545.1 Deltaproteobacteria bacterium
CGGCGATCAGGTCGAGTGGACCCTTGCTGGCGGCTGGTACCTCGACTCCGTGGTCTTCGACCGCACCACCCGGGTCCGCGACCTGGCCATGGCCGGACTGATGGTGTCCCTGTGAGCCCCCTTGGAGATGACATGGGCTTTCCCCTCCGCGTTGCCCTCCTGTTGACATCGGCCCTGGTGGTCGCGGCCTGTGCCGAGCGCATCGAGGCTCCCACCGCCTCGATCACCGTGGTCACCGAACGCGATTTGCACCCGGGTACCGAGATCGTGCTCGACGGTTTGGCGTCCTCCGATCCGAACGCCGAAGCCGACCTCGGGCTGACCTTCCAGTGGCGCATCGTGTCGGCGCCTGCCGGTTCGATGGCGAGCTTCAATGCCGTCGATCTCCCGCTCGTCTCCTTTGTGCCGGACGAGTATGGCGACTACACGGTGGGGCTTGCGGTGTCCAATGGGATGCTCTGGTCCGAGGAAGCCACCGAGGTGATCGCCATCGAGGGGTGTGGGAACGAGGCGCCCGAGATCACCGGGCCCGCCACCGACCCCGCGGCCCCGATCACCGAGCATACGGTACAGCTCTCTGCGACCTGGACTGATGCGGACGTCGAGACCTGTGGGCTGGAACAGGAGATGAGCTGGGACTGGGCCTTCACCGCGCTCCCGTCCGGATCCGCAGCCGAGCTCAACGACCCGCAGGCCACCAACCCCTCCTTCGTGGCGGATGAACCTGGCGACTACGGCGTCGCGCTGGTGATCACCGACGACACCGGGCGGCCGTCCCCCATCGAGCGGCTCACCGTGACGGTGTCGGCGTGCGGGGATGCGCCACCGGTGGTGGACACCGTGGACGTGGAGCCAACCGACCCCGGCGTGAACCAGCTGATCGAGCTGGACATCGCGGTGAGCGACGCGGACCAGGACGACGCTTGCCTGCCCGACCAGGTGCTCGACGTCATCTCCCACTTCGTCTCGCGACCCGCGGGCTCTGATGCCGTCCTGAACCCGGCCGAAGGCCTGACGCCCGCCTTTGTGGCGGATGTGGAGGGTCTCTACGTCGTGCGCACGGTCGTCGAGGACGACACGGGTCGCACGGGGTTCGAGGACACCACCATCGACGTCGGAGACTGTGGCACCCACGTGCCCACCATCACGCTGTTCGAGACCCTGGTGAACGGTGCGGTGACCGCGCTCGACGGCGACGGTGTCCTCGACACCAACACCGGGGACCTGGTGGGGATCACCTGGGCCGTTGACGACGAGGACAACGACGACGGCGGCTGCGACCTCGATCAGGTCCTCGTGGTGACCTCGGAGATCATCGGGGCTCCGCCGGGCTCTCTGGCGGCGATGGCCCCTCCGGTGGGCACCACCGTCGGCTTCACCACCGACGTGTCCGGCGACTACCTGGTCCGCGCGACGGTCATCGACGACACCGGGCGCAGCGCCACCTTGGACCTCCTGGTCACCGCCAGCGAATGTGGCGAGCACGTGCCCCACATCTCGTTTTTCATCTCCGTTCCCGACTTCCTCGGCGACGACCCCGACCCGCACACCGGCGAGTTCGTGAGCATCGAGTGGTACGTCGATGACGTGGACAACCACGACTTCCAGCAGACCGACTGCGACCTGGGCCAGGCGCTGGACGTGTACTCGGAGATCGTGAGCGCGCCCGCCGGGTCGATGGCCACAATCTCGCCTTCTGTCGGAACGTACATCGGGTTCACCCCCGACCTCCCAGCCTCTGTTGCTGCACCCTATGTGATCCGCGCCACGGTCACCGACGACACCGGGCGGTCGAGTTGGACCGAGTTGGAGGTGCCGGTCGACGAGTGCGGCAGCTTCCCGCCGGACGCGCTGGTGGAGGTGGTGTCGCCGGTCTCGACGGCGCCCGCTAGCGATTTCGAGCAGGCGGTCGTCGAAGACGACGTGGTGATCGCGCTGAGTGCCGCGGCGTCCTTCGACCCCGACCTGGAGCCCGCTTGTGGCGGCCCCGGGTCTCAGCTCGTGCCCGGTGGGCTTAGCTACGGTTGGTGGTTCGCCGAGAAGCCGGCGGGCAGTCGTGCCGCGTTCAACGATCCCGGCATCGTCAACCCGTCCTTCTACGCGGATGTGCCCGGCATCTACAAGATCGTGGTCCAGGTGAGCGATGGGGCGCACGACGACCTGGCGGTCGTGGAGGTCGAGTCGGACCCGTCGCTGTTCATCATCACCGCCGATGGGTTCGACATCGAGTTCGTCACGGGCGGTACCGACCTGTGGGACCACCCGGAGGGCATCGCCCTTGACGATGACGGGAACATCTACGTGGTGCAGAACGGCTTGGATCGGGTCACCATCACCACACCCGATGCCCTGAGCACGCGCAGCTTCAGCCTGGGAGGCTTCCTCGGCGATCCCCACGACATCGTGTTCGATGCGCCCCGCGACCAGTTCTTCGTGTCCAATCGCGGCAACGCCACCAACGACAGGGTGATCCTGCTCGACGACCTTGGCCGACAGACGCCCTTCAACGTCAGCAACCAGGTCGACGAGCCGACGGGGCTCGCCATCGACGGGTCGGATCTCGCCGTGGCCGATTGGGATCGAGATTCGTCTGCCGAAAACGTGCGCATCTACGACGCAGCCGCCTCCTCCCTTCCGACCTCCTCGGGCACCACCCGGAACTTCGGCGGCAACCTCGAGAATCCGTGGGGAATCGCCTTCGACGCCGGGACCCTGTGGGCGGCGGACGACAGCGGTGACGTGTGGCGCTGGAATGACTCCGACGGCACCGCTCTCCTCGTCGGTGGGTTCGATTGGCTTCGAGATCTCGCCCTCGTCCCGTCGGACGCGGGAGAGGGGGTCGTGGTGGCCGAGCCGGATTCCGGTGGTGTCTACCTGATCGAATG
>JAFDJI010000695.1 GCA_019307545.1 Deltaproteobacteria bacterium
GCCAACCGCGAGGAACCCGGCATCGGGGGCCACATCTCCACCTACGCCTCCGCGGCGACCTTGCTCGAGGTGGGCTTCAACCACTTTTTTCGGGGCAAGGACGAGGGGTACGGCGACCTGGTCTACTTCCAGGGTCATTCCTCGCCCGGGATCTACGCCCGCGCCTTTCTCGAAGGCCGCCTGACCGAGGGCGACCTGGTGAACTTCCGTCGCGAGCTGAGGCCCGGCGGGGGGCTGTCGTCCTATCCCCACCCCCGGTTGATGCCCGACTTCTGGGAGTTCCCCACCGTCTCCATGGGCCTGTGTTCGATCATGGCCATCTACCAGGCGCGGTTCCAGCACTACCTGGTCGACCGGGGCCTGATGGCGCCCAGCGACCGCCGGGTATGGGCCTTTCTGGGGGACGGCGAGATGGACGAGCCCGAGTCCCTCGGTGCCATCACCCTGGCCAGCCGCGAGCGGCTCGACAACCTGGTCTTCGTGGTCAACTGCAATCTGCAGCGACTGGATGGGCCGGTCCGGGGCAACGGCAAGATCATCCAGGAGTTGGAGGCGGCGTTCCGCGGCGCCGGCTGGAACGTGATCAAGGTGATCTGGGGCGACGACTGGGACCCCCTCTTGGCCCGGGACGCATCGGGCCTCCTTCGGAGGCGCATGGAGGAGCTGCTCGACGGCGAGTCCCAGCGCTACACGGTCGCCAGCGGTCAGTACATCCGCGAGGACTTTTTCGGCCGCTATCCGGAGCTGCTGAAGCTGGTGGAGGGCTACTCGGACGAGCAGATCCGCAAGCTGCGCCGTGGGGGGCACGATCCCGAGAAGGTCTACGCGGCCTTCGAGGCTGCTGTAGCACATCGGGGGTCGCCGACGGTCGTCCTGGCCCAGACCATCAAGTGGTATGGGCTGGGCGAAGCCGGCGAGGGCCGGAACGTCACCCACCAACAGAAGAAGCTGAACGAGCAGGAGCTGCGCGCGTTCCGCACCCGCTTCGACATCCCCGTCCCCGACGACCAGATCGCCGAGGCCCCCTTCTACCGTCCCCCCGAGGACAGCCCCGAGATCCAATACCTGCAAGCGCGCCGCGCAGCCCTGGGCGGCAGTCTCCCCCTGCGCCGGGCTGCGACCGAGGTGCTGAGCACCTGCGGCTTGGAGCTGTTCGACGAGTACTACGGCGGCACCGGCGAACGCCTGGTGGCCACAACCACGGTCATGGTCCACATGCTGGGCAAGCTGCTTCGGAACCCCGACTTCGGCCGGTACATCGTGCCCATCGTGCCCGACGAGGCCCGCACTTTCGGGATGGAGTCGCTGTTCCGGCAGTTCGGAATCTACTCCCACGTGGGTCAGCGGTACGAGCCGGTCGATAAGGGCAGCTTGATGTTCTACAACGAGAAGCAGACCGGCGCGCTTCTCGAGGAGGGCATCACCGAGGCGGGCGCCCTTTCCTCGTTCATCGCCGCGGGGACCGCGTACGCCTCCCACGGCATCAACACCATCCCCTTCTTCCTCTTCTACTCCATGTTCGGCTTCCAGCGCGTCGGGGACCTGATCTGGGCGGCGGGCGACATGCAGTGCCGCGGGTTCCTGATCGGAGGAACCGCGGGTCGCACCACCCTTGCTGGAGAGGGGCTGCAACACCAGGACGGCCACAGCCACGTCCTGGCCCTTTCCTACCCCCACGTTCGCGCCTACGACCCCGCCTTCGCCTACGAGCTCGCCACCATCGTCGCGGACGGCATGTGCCGGATGTACGAGCGGCAGGAGAACGTCATCTACTACCTCACGGTCATGAACGAGACGTACCGCCAGCCGCCCATGCCGAAGGACGTTGGGGTGCGGGAGGGGATCCTGAAGGGGATCTACCGCTACCGGCGCAGCCCGCTGGAAGGGCCGCGGGCGCACCTCTTGGGCAGCGGCGCCATCTTGAACGAGGCCATCGAGGCCGGCGTGATTCTGGAGGAGAAGTACGGCGTGGCCGCCGATATCTGGAGCGTGACCAGCTACAAGGAACTCTTCCGCGATGCCATCGAATGCGAGCGGGAGGACCTCCTGAATCCGAGCCGGGCGCCCAGGTCGTCTCACCTGGCCGAGACATTGGGTCGCCAGGAGGGGGTGTTCGTGGCCGCCTCGGACTACCTGAAGGTGCTGCCCTCCATGCTGGCGCGCTGGGTACCGGGCCGGTTGGTGACTCTGGGCACGGACGGGTTTGGTCGCAGCGATTCGCGCAACGCGCTACGCGATTTCTTCGAGGTCGACGCCCGCTACATCGCTCTGGCCGCATTGAGCGCGTTGGCCGCCGAAGGCGACATCGAGCCCGACGTGGTCCACCGTGCCATCGAGGACCTGGACATCGATCCGGGCAAGCTCAACCCTCACGTCGACTGAAAGGGACGGATCCGACATGGAAGTGGTGATTCCCGAGATTTCCGAGGGTGTGGACGAGGGGACCGTGGTTGGCATCCTGGTCGCCAAGGGGGAGGTGGTCGAGGAGGACCAGTCCCTGGTGGAGTTGGAGACGGACAAGGCCGTGGTGGCCATCCCTTCTCCCGCAAGCGGACGGGTGACCGAGATCCTGGTGAGTGAGGGAGACACGGTGGCGGTAGGCGCAGTGTTCCTCCACTTGGACGCCGAGGACGAATCGGCCGACACGCCCACCGCGGAGCCGGCTGGCGAGGAGCCAGTCTCCGAGGCGTTAGCCTCCGGGGTGCCGAGGAAGAACGTGCCCACTCCGGCGGCGGCGGCGGACGAGCAGGCCGTCGAGGCGCCGACCTTGGGCGAGCCCACGTCAGCAGGAGAGGCGCCGGCCGTCGGAACATTGGAGCTGATCGCGTCCAGGAAGCACCCGGCTCCCGCTGCCCCCTCGGTCCGCCGGGTAGCCCGAGAA
>JAFDJI010000696.1 GCA_019307545.1 Deltaproteobacteria bacterium
CGAGGTGCTGGATGGTGACCAGGCCGCGCGGGTGATGGCGCTGCTCCGCAGGGACGCCCTGCAGGTCTACGACACCTACGAGGCCCTGCTCAACGATCGAGGAGACGGCGAGCCCGCCGACCCGGCTCAGCCCCAGTTGGCCCGTGAGTTGGCCCGGATGACGCTGTCCCTCAACTACTACACGCAGTGGTATTGGAAGATCGACCTACACAACCTGCTGCACTTCCTCTCCCTGCGCATGGATGACCACGCCCAGTACGAGATCCGGGTGTATGCGAAGGTGATCGCCGATCTCGTCCGGGACTGGGTACCCCTCGCCTGGGAGGCCTTCGAGGACTACCGGCTGGGGGGGGTGGTCCTCTCTCGCCAGGAGAAGGACGTCCTCAAGCAGGTGCTCTCGGGCGGGGACCCAGACGAGTTGCTGCCGTCGAGTGGCCTCTCCTTCCGGGAGCGGGCGGAGTTCCGTCGCAAGCTCGCCCTTGGGCCTCCGAAGCGGCGTCGGGCCGAGAAGTGATCGCCGAGGTGTAAGTCGCGGGTCGAGCCCTCCGTTGGTCCGGCAATACCAAGGAGGACCCATGGCTCGTCACACCCGCATCCCCTTCTGGACCACCGCGATCACCACTGTGGCGCTGATGGGCTGTTTGCACGCCCAGCAGTCGGACCTAAGGGAAGTAGCTGACGACGGGCTGGCTCCCCCGGACATGGACGAATCGGTCGTCGAGAAGCCCGATGTCGGCCAACCTATAGCCGAGGCCACGGAGACGAGATCGACGGTGGCTCACCGGGAACTGGAGGAGGAGCGGGCCGGGGAGGAAGATGGGGATTCGATCGCGTTCGGCCTCGATGCGGCGTCGGGATCCGGGGGCCGCGACGGCATCCACTTCATGGAACGGAAAAGGGGTGGCGCCCGCACCAAGTCGCGGCCGGTGGGTGGGGTTTCCGCCAGTCCGCCGCCTGCGCGCCCACGGCCCACTCGGACCATGAGCGAATCCGTAGCGGACATGCCCTACGAGCCCGTCTATCTCCCCGAGCCCGAGCCCACGCCCCCACCGGTGGTGCGGCCCATCCCCACGGTCACCAACAGCGAGCACTACACCGACTACGGGGTCAACGGGTTCACCATCGCGCAGGAGGACCACCTCTCCACCTTTGCGGTGGACGTGGACACCGCGTCGTACGCCATGACGAGGCGCAAGCTGACCGAAGGGTACCTCCCACCGGCGGCCTCGGTCCGGGTGGAGGAGTTCGTCAACTACTTCCCGTACGAGTACCAGCGCCCCCGCAGTGGCGATCCCTTCGCGGTGGACTTCGAGGCGGCCCCCAACCCCTGGAGCCCGAACAACCACATCGTGCGCATCGGCGTGCAGGGCAAGAAGGTGGCCTACGACGAGAGCAAGTCGGTGCACCTGACCTTCCTGGTCGACGTGAGTGGGTCCATGCGGTCCCGCGACAAGCTCGAGTTGTTGAAGCGAGGCCTGATCATGCTCACCGAGGAGTTGGAGGACGGCGACACGGTGGCCATCGCCACCTATGCCGGGGCCACCGACATCGTGCTCGATCCCACCCCCATCAGCCGCCGGCAGGAGATCATCCGCTCCCTGGACCGGCTCACCGCAGGCGGATCCACTGCGATGTCCTCGGGCATCGACCTCGCCTACCGACTGGCGGACGCCAGCTACGTCCCGGGGGCGGTGAACCGGGTATTCATCTGCTCGGACGGGGACGCCAACGTCGGCAGCACCAGTCACGAACAGATTTCGACCCAGATCCGCGGCTACGCCGAGAAGGGCATCAGCCTGACCACCCTCGGGTTCGGTACGGGCAACTACCAGGACACGATGATGGAGCGCCTCGCCAACGACGGCGACGGCAACTACTTCTACATCGACTCCGAGATGGAGGCGCGCCGGGTGCTGGTCGACAAGCTCACCGGCACCCTCGAGATCATCGCCAAGGACGTGAAGATCCAGGTCGACTGGAACCCCGGGGCAGTGATTGCCTATCGGCTCATCGGGTACGAGAACCGGGATGTGGCCGACAAGGACTTCCGCAACGACAAGGTGGACGCTGGTGAGATCGGTGCTGGCCACCAGGTGACGGCAATCTACGAGGTGGCGCTCCGAGACGACCCGACCGGGAACATCGCCATAGTGCGCGTGCGCAACAAGGCGCCCGGTCCGGATACCCCGGCGGTGGAGCGGAGCTTCGCCCTGCCCGTCTCGACCCTCAAGGGTCGGTTCGACGAGGGCTCGGACCAGTTCCGGATCGCCTTCGCGGCGGCGAGCTTCGCCGAGGTGCTGCGCGGGAGCCCGCACCTGAACGAGCTGACCCTCCGCGACGTCGAGCGCGTCGCCCGCGGAGCCCAGCGGCCGGAGTACCCCGAGGATGCCGAGCTGGTGAGACTGATCGGGCGGGCCGCCGATTTGCGGGGCGAGACCGCCTACAGCTCGCGCTAGCCTACCAGGAGGCCTTGTGGATTCCGGGGAGCTGGCCCTTGAGCGCCAACTCGCGGAAGGCGATGCGGGACAGCATGAACTTCCGGTAAACCGCGCGGGGCCGTCCACTGACGATGCACCGGGTGCGTAGTCGAACCGGAGAGGAGTTGCGCGGAAGGGCGGCGAGCTTCTCGCGGGCTTCCATGCGCTCCTCGGGGCTCAGGCTCATGTCATTGGAGAGCCGCTTGAGCTCCGCGCGCTTGGCGGCATACTTGCGCACCAGCTTTTCGCGCTTGATCTGGCGGTTGACCACACTCTTCTTGGCCATGAATTCCTCGGGAGAAGCGATCGAAGGGGCCTGTTATCGCTCCCGCGGTGCCCTTGTCAAGCGGCACAGAGACGTGCGGGTTAGTTCGCTGGATTGGCGGAGTGACTGATGGGGCTC
>JAFDJI010000130.1 GCA_019307545.1 Deltaproteobacteria bacterium
TTCGTCGCTGTAGTTGATTTCCACCGTCATCACCCGCTTGAACTTGGAGAAGATCTCCTTCAACCCGGGCTCCATGGGTGCGAGGAACCGGAGGTGCACGGAGGAGACCTTTTCACCTTCGGCCCGTAGCCGATCGATGGCCTCCTCGATTGCGCCAAGGGTGGAACCCCAGCCCACGACCAGCAGGTCGCCCTCGGGGGGCCCGTACACCTTGGGCGGCTTCAGGGTCTTCATCAAGGTGGCCATCTTGCGGCTGCGCCGGTTGGCCGAAAGCTGGTTGATGTTCGCCTCGTAGGCGATGCGGCTGTTCTGGTCGTGCGCCAAACCGGTCAGGACATACTGGCCGCCGACCTGGCCGGGGATGGGACGTCGAGACAGGCCCGTCTCCGGGTCCCATTCGAAGGGCCTCACCCCGGGCTCCCAGGGCGACTGGTCCACGGGTGGCGAGAGGCTGGCTTCCGACAGTTCCGGGTAGGGGAACGCGGTTTGGCCGGTGCCCAGGTTCGCGTCGGTGAGCACGATGACCGGGGTGCGGAACTCCTCAGCGAGCTTGCGGGCCGTGCTAATGAACGTGAAGCACTCCTCGATGGTGGAGGGTGCCATCACGACCTTGGGCGAGTCGCCCGGGTGCCCGAAGACGGAGTGGAGCAGGTCGCCCTGTTCGACCTTGGTCGGCAGGCCGGTGGACGGCCCCCCGCGCTGCACGTTCACGATGACCAGCGGGACCTCCGCCATCACCGCCAGGCCGATCATCTCGGTCTTCAAGGCCATCCCGGGACCCGAGGTCACCGTGACCGTGGTCTTGCCCGCGTAGGAACAACCGATTGCGAACCCGACTGCGGCGATCTCGTCCTCGGCCTGGTGGATGAACCCGCCACCGCGGTGGAAGAATGTCGCCAGGTAGTGGGAGACCGAGGTGGCCGGAGTGATCGGGTACATGCTGCAGACCTCGATCCCCGCCCCCAGGATGCCCAGGGCGACCGCGGCGTTGCCGTTCACCACGATCTTCGGCACCTTGGCCGGCTCGGGGGGCACCACGAAGCGCTGCGGCAGGTTCTCCTGCCCCCAGGCGTAGCCTCCGTCCAGGAGCGCGTGGTTCATGTCGATGATCTTCTGGCCCTTGCGCTTACGCTCGAACCAGAGGGCGATCTCGCGCTTGGCTGCCTCCAGGTCGCGCTGGTACAGCGAACACAGCATCCCGAGTACCCACACGTTCTTCCCGCGTTGCGGGGTGTCGGTGAACTTGAGGACCTCCTCCTCCATCGGGATCTCGACGATGTCGTAGCCGCGGGCTCGGAAGTCCTCCAAGGCAGCCTGGTAGGCCTCCTGCACCTCGGGGACCATGCTCGTGGCCCACTTGTTCTCCAAGAGGACGGTGGTGCCGGGGCGGAGCGCGTCGTTGTCGATGCGGCTGTAGAGCACCTGCTCGTTGAAGGCGACCACGATGTCGGCCTGGTCGCCCATGTTGGTCACCGGGCGGGAGGCAAAGCGGATGCGGATGCCGCTCGCGCCGGCTTTGGAGCGGGGCGGTGGCTCGATCTCCGCGGGGATGATCTCCACCGTCCAGACGCCGTTGTTCATCTTGGCGCAGACCGAACCGAACAGCTGGCCGGCGGTCTGGGCCCCTTCGCCGGAGTCGCTGACGATCTCGACCGTCTGTTCAGCGACTTCGTGGACTTCTGCTTCGACGCCTGTTGGCGCCTTCAGGTCGTGGAGCGCTTGCGTGGTCATGGTCCAACCTGGGATGTGTATATGCGCACACTGGGAAGGGAGAGCGGCGCGCGGCGGCAAGCGACCGTCCACGCATCCGGGCTGCCCTCACTAACGCCTTCTGGCCGGGATCGCAGCGCGTTCTGGCGACCTTCTTCAGCCAGCCCCGCCGAGATCGAGGTAGTACGCGTCCATCACCAGAGCAGCCTCTTCCCGCTCGTGCTGCTCCATCGTTTGCAGCAGGCTGGTGGTCTGCTGGTTGAGCCCGTCGAGGATCTGCTGGATCTCCTCGTATCGGTCCAAGAGTTGTTGCAGCCCCGCGAGGAGTTGCCCGTGCTGTTCCTGCAACGCGTCGACCCGGCCGATGTTCTCCGGGGAGCGGGTCCTCAGCTCCTCGAAGAGCCCGTCCGGCTCCTCCTCGCCCCGGTAGTGGGTGGAGGCTTCCTCCTGGAGATCGCGCAGTAGCTGCAGGGTCCGATGGAGCGAGGTCGGGTCCACGAACTCGGCCGAGCGGTTCATGAGGTTTCGATGGGCGTTGCCCAGGGGATTCTGCGGGGTGTGGTCCACGGTCCTGGCCTGGTTGGCTGTTGGAAGGCGGCTTCGAGCGATCAACGTACCATCGCGGTTCCCGGGGGGCACCCACGCCTGGTGTCATCGGCCGTAATCCGTCCGGGGTGCGCTCCATCGGCCTGGAGGCTACCTCCGACTTGAGGTTTCGCCATGCGGCGCTACGACATCGACGCCCTCGACAATCGAGATCCCCGGGCCATCGAGCGGTTCGCCGGCTTGGTCGAGCACACACTCCGACCCTGGTTCCGCTACGAGTTGAAGGGGGTGGAGCGGGTGCCGAGCGGAGCGGCCCTGTACGTCGGCAACCACAACGGGGCGCTGATGCCCGTGGATGCCTTCCTGTTCGGGGTGGCTGCGTTTCGGGCCCTCGGTGAGGACGGCATGCCCTACGGGCTGGGCCACGAGGTGGCGATCTCCTTTCCGCTTCTGCACCAGATCATCGTCCCCCTGGGGGCGGTTCGGGCGTCCCACCGCAACGCGCACCGGGTGTTCGAGGGAGGGCACAAGGCGTTGGTGTACCCGGGGGGGGACTTCGATGCGATGAGGCCCTTCCGTCGCCGCAACCAGATCGTCTTCGGGGGTCGCAAGGGGTACGTTCGGCTGGCGGTGCGCGAGGGCGTCCCCATCGTGCCGGTGGTGACCGCTGGCGCCCACGCCACCCTGGTGGTGGTGGACGACCTGCGGTGGCTGGCGCGGCTGCTCCGGTCGGAGCGGTGGCTGCGCACCAAGGTGTTCCCCCTCGCCTTCAGCCTTCCGTGGGGGTTCACCCTGGGACCGCCACCTCCCCACCTTCCCCTTCCATCGCGCATCCTGGCCGAAGTGCTGGCGCCCATCCACTTTGATCGCTCGGGAGAGGGGGCGGCGGGCGACGAGGAATACATCGCCCAATGCGACCACGAGGTGCGCTCCGCCATGCAGGCGACGATGGATCGGTTGGTGGAAGAACGCAGGAGGCGCGGCGGATTCTTGGGTGGGATCCTCGGCCGGTAGTACCAAGCAGCCCTTATCAGGCGTTTTCGAGGATCTGGACCAGGGGCTCGAGGTGCTGGCGGTAGGGAGTGGCGCGGCCCACCGAGCGCTGGTGGATGCGTCCGGGGTGTGGTGATCCCACCTCGTGCAGTGCGCTCGGGGAGCGGTCCAGACACGACCGGTCCCAGTCGAGGCCCAAGAAGCGGACCAGATCGCGGATGACCGGCTCCGGATCGGTCACCAGGGACTCGTAGCGCACCTCGAAGAGGGACAGGGGCAGTGCCTTGCGCCAGTGCGCCATCAACTCCTGGTAGGCGAGGTAGTAGTGCCCCAGGCTCTCCAGGGAGGCCGCCCAGGGGCGTCCAGGGCGGGAGGCGTGTCGGTAGGAAGACCACAGGGCGTCGAGTGGGTCCCGTACACAGTGCACCACCCGCGCCCCGGGCACGAGTTGGGCCGCCAGTCCGAGATGCAGGAAGCTGTGGGCCATTCGGTCGGTGACCCGCTCGGCCTGGGGATCGACCTCCCCAAGAGCCTCCAGGTACACATCGGCCAGCGCATCATAGCCGACCACCGGTACCTGCTGGAAGCAGTCGTAGTAGGTGCCTTTCTGCCCAGCCACGTGAGGCAGGTGGATCGCGATTTCGCGGAGGGTTGCCTTCTCGCCGGCGCCAACAACCTGGAGGTGGTCGCAGAGGATCCGTTCCACCAGGGCCGTGCCCGAGTGGGGGAGCCCCACGATCAGGACGGGAAGGCCCGAGGTCCGGGTGCTGCATGGCATCCGCGCCATGGCGTCCGCGCTGTAGGCGGCGATTGCGTTTCGCACCGCAGTTCGGTGGCCCTGTGCATCGAATCGTGGTTCCTGCTGGTCGTTTATGCCCTTGAAGGCGGCAAAGGCCTCGTCCACCTCTCCGAGCTCGTCGAGCGCATCGCCGAGATCGAGTTGAAGCTGGCGCCGTTCGGACGGCAGGATGGATTCCGCCAGGACGCGTCGCAGGGCAACAACCGCATCCTCCGGTCTGTCCATCCCGCGGCAAGAGGTCGCGTAGGCGTGGATCACCTGGGGATGGGGGTTGGCGACGTCGGCCAGGGGCGCCGAGAGCGCCAGGGCCGCCGCCGGATCACCGCGGTGGAGCAGGACCCGGGCCAGGCCCGCGATGGACTCGGGTCGCTCCGGGTCCACCTCCAGCGCGCTCCGAAAACAGTGCCCCGCCTCCTCCACCTGGCCCCGGCCGAGGAGGCGGTGGCCCAGCAGAAACCATGGCTCGGGTCGGTCCGGCGCCAGTCGGATGGCCTGGTCGAAGCATCGTTCGGGCTCGTCCCCGCGGACCCCCCGCTCCGCCAGGAGCAGACCCAACTCGAGGTGGCCATCCGGGAACTCCGGGTTCATCTGGAGCGCCTGGCGCATCGCGCGGACCGCCTCGTCGATGAGGTCGTGGTCCGCCATGTCGTGTGCGGCCTGGTACCAGGCCTGCCAGCCGTTGTGGAATCCCATGATGGCCTCCAATCGGCCACCAGGAGCATCCCTTGACCTCGCAGTGTGCGATGATGCCGCCATGATGATCACACTACTCCTGTCCTTCGCCGCTTTCGCCACCCCGCCCGCCGACTATTCGCAGGTCAAGGAGCGCGGTGGTTGCACGTATTACAACGGCCCGACCGAGGAGGATGGCACGCGCCCGATGCGTGCCGAGTGCCACTGGCCGGACCTCACCTTCGAGCGGATCGACGGCCTGCTGTCGAAGTGGGAGGACCACGACCTCTACCACTCCAGCGTGGTGGCGGCCGACATCGTGGGCCAGGACGGCGACGCGGTCCTCGTCCACCAGGAGCACCATACCGCTGGGATCTCGAACCGGGAGCTGACCCTCCGGTTGACCAAGGAGGTCCTCCCCAATGGTGCCCGCTACCCCTGGACCATGATCGCCGAGCAGCCGGAGCCTGCGAAGGGCAACGTGGTGCCGGTGCGCGACGATGGCTACTGGGAGGTCACCGCGGCCGCCGACGGCGGCGTGGACGTGGTGTACGACCTGAAGTACTCGCCGGGCGGGCGCGTGCCGGGGTTCATAGTGAAGTGGTTCCAGACCTCGGGCCTGGTGGCCGTGGTCGAGGACTTCTACGAGCACGCGACGGGGTCTGAGTAGCCGAGCCCCTCAGCGGCTTGGGGCCCGGAGCCCTCGAATGCCCGGGTGGGCCAGGATCGGCTCCATCGCCTGGTGGTCCTTCATGGGAATGCGCGCCCCTCCGGGTCTGCGGTACGCCAGGTCTCCGGGGACACCTGGTGGACCCGCACCTGGCCCCACCACCCGTCCATCTTCGGCTCGCCGGACACCAGGGCGGCATGGATCGCCCCCAGGCACCGATGTCCGTACACCGCCAACAAGGGTTCGCGAAAGCCGTGGTGTACCGGGACGACCACGTCCGCGACGCGCGGGCCGGCGACGAGGAGGAGTTCGGCCAGCGCGGGTGGGGTGTGGCGGTGACGGATCCCCACCAGGAGCACCTCGGGGGTGCCGGCCGCTGCGAGCGCGGTGAGCAACGCGCCGAGCGGACCCAGATCGGGCCGGATGTCCACCACCGCGGGGGTTCCCGGTGGGGGGGTGACCTCCTGCGCGTGGACCAACAGCGACCGCCCCCCACACCTCGGGGCCAGGCGATCGACGAGCGCCAGCGCAGGGTCCAGGTCGCGCTCCGACCCCACGGGGATCGCGAGGGTCGCTCGCCGGGGATGGGCGCCCGGGGCCAGGAACCGGGCCTCCAGGAAGTCGGCCACCGCTTCGGGTCGGTCGAGGGGCAGGATCGGTGCCTCGACCTCGAGAGGTACGTCCGAGACCCAGGCGATCACGTTCTCCGGACGCTCCCAGTGCGGGTCCTCCCCCCGCGCTTCACGGTGGACCCGGACCGTGGGTAGGCCGGCCTTCCGAAAGCCCTCGGTGAGCACGATGTCGGCGTCCGCGAGGTGAGCATCCACCAGTCCAGCCAGGCTCGCCTCCCCGTCGACCGCGGAGAACACCGCCAGCTGAAGGTCCCCAACGATGACCGCGCGCCAGGCGCCGGCCTTGCGGAACCGCCAGGTGTCCTTTCCCTCCCGGTCCAACTCCAAGCGATGGGCGTCGTGCTTGAGCACGGAGACCCGGTGGCCGCGGCCCGTGAGCACCTCGATCACCCCCTCGAGCAGGGTGGTCTTTCCCGTGCCCGTCGGCGCTGCGAAGGACACGATCGGAGGGAGTCGGGCCAGGGGTTCTCCTCGGACGCAGACGACTCGCGCAGCCATATCATCACACGGCGCTGACGCCGGGCTCGTCGGCGTCAGCCCCGCCCTGATGTGCTACCTGCGGTCCATGCGTCTCATCTGGCCCGTGCTGGTTCTTCCCCTGGGTGCCTGCAACCCGCCTGTCGAGGAGTCGGACGCCTGCGTGGCTCTGGTCGGGGACGTGGTGTTGGACAACTGGGGCGGGGACAGCCGCATGTCGTTGGAAGCCACGGGGTGGTTCCGGACCGAGAAGCTCTGCGATCGCTGGTGGTTGGTGACGCCCGACGGTCACCCCTTCTACTCGGCGGGGGTGAACTCGGTCCGCGCCGCGGGGGACCGCAACGCGGTGACCGGGGAATACGCCTACCAGGAGACCGTCGACGCCAACTACGAGAGCGTGGAGGCATGGGCGGAGGTCGTCGGGGGGCGCCTGCGCGAATGGGGTTTCAACACCATCGGCGCATGGAGCGACACCGAGCGGTTCCTCGGGCAGATGCCGGTCACTCCGATCCTGGGTCTGGCCGGGGACGACTGGCTGACCGGCTCGGTCGCCGACTACTTCGACCCCGCCTGGCAAGCCGAGGTGGAGGCCAAGGTGGTCGCCGAGGTCACGCCAAGGGTCGACGACCCCTGGGTGGTGGGGTGGCTCATCGACAACGAGATCCGGTGGGGTCCGGACTGGCGCAGCCAGAACACCTACTTGCAGGAGACCCTCGGCCTTTCCGCCGATGCACCCGGAAAGCAGGTCGCGGTGGACCTGCTCTTGGAAGAGCTGGGTGGACTGGATGGGGTGAACGCTTTCCTCGGCACTGAGCACCCCACCGAAGAGTCACTGCTCGCGGCGACTGGCGGTTGGGGGGCACTCGACTGGGATCGGGAGGAGGCGGACCCCCTCACCACGCGATTCCTCGAGGAGGCGGCGGGCGCATACTTCCAGACCACCACCGCTGCCATCCGCACGGTGGACCCCCACCACCTGGTGCTCGGCAATCGGGAGGTGAGCGTGCTCACCCGGGCGGAGGTGTACCTGGCGGCGGCTCCTCACGTCGATGTCATCACCATCAACAATTACGTGTTCCAGGATCTGGCCCGCGAGGCGGCGATGAACCTCTCGGGGTCCCTGGACCCTGCAGATGGGTTCGCGGCCGTCCACGACCTCGCCGACCTGCCGATCCTGATCACCGAGTTCGGCTTCCGCGCCGCCGACGCTGGCCTTCCGAACAGCTGGCCGCCCATCTACCCGACCTACGCAAATCAGGAGGAACGCGCGGACGCCTTCGAGGACTACGCGCGAACCCAGCACGCGGTACCGTGGATCGTGGGGTACCACTGGTTCGAGCACGCTGACCAACCGGTGGACGGCCGCTTCGACGGTGAAGACAACAACTGGGGCCTGGTCTCCGAGCAGGACGAGCCCTACGTGGTGCTCACCGAACGCATGGCCGAGGTGAACCCCGCAATCTGGGAGGAGCTTCGACAACGAAGCGGCGACTGACGAACGGCATGACACCCCTCCCGAGGTGTCACCCATGTCCTGGCCGCAATGTGTCACCCATGTACTGGCCCCGGACCTGGACCGACACCGGAACCTGAACCTGAACCCGGACCTGGACCCTTCACGCCTGGACCGGCATTGGCACTAATCCGCACAAACCGAAGCAGGAGCACTCGCCGTGACCGTCAGGGTGTATTCGGATCCCTCCTGCTGCGTGCGTAGCGTTGCCGTGGTGGCACCCACCGCGAACGCGGCAACCTCCCACGCGCCCCCGCGT
>JAFDJI010000697.1 GCA_019307545.1 Deltaproteobacteria bacterium
AGTCGACGTGCCCCAGGAGCCCCTCTGGAGGTAGCTGGTCGGCGAAGGCATCCACCATGATCTTCGCGGGCATGCCGACGTTCAGCTGCGCCACGTCGCGGTCCGCGACCTGGAGGTCGACCTTGACCGTGTCGAGGTCCACAATCCCGACCAGCGCCTGGGGACCTCCCATGGGGGAAATGGTCATCGGGTTGAAGTGCTCCCCTTCTTCACAGGCCACCGAGGAGATCAGCCCGTCGAAGGGCGCCACCAGCACGCCCCCGGTGATCTGCTTCCGCGCCAGGCCCTGGGCGGCGCGGGCCTGGGTGACCTGCAGCTCGGCCATCTCCAACCCCGCCTGCGCCTGCTCGAACATCTGGTCGGTGAGGGAGCCCGTCTTGTGCAGCGCCTCGGCGCGGGCAAACTCGCGGGTCGCGGTCTCCAGGCCCAGCACTGCGAGCTTGGCGGCGGCGGAGGCCTGCCGCTGCTGCAGCTCGGCCATCTCCATGTCCAGCCTGGCGAGCACGTCTCCCTTTCGTACCTCCTGGCCGACCTTCACCGGGAGGCTCGACACCTTGCCGGGCATATCGGGGAGCAGGTCGACCGCTCGGCCGGCCTGCACGGTCGCGGTGAGCTCCAAGGTGCGGTCCAGGGTGCCCTGCCGAACGGGTTCGACGTGCACGAACACCCGGATCTCCTCCAGGTCGGTGTTGGCCTGGCCGGTCATCCCGCACCCGGCGAGCCCAGCCACCAGCGCGAGCGCGACGATCATTGAAGACGTCTTCATCGGTTCACTTCCGGGTCCCAGCCGACCGCCTTGCGCACGGCGGCGTGGGAGATGCGTAGCTGTGTCTGCGCCTGGAGCCGGGAGAGCCGGGCACCGGACAGGGCGGTGTGTGCGCCGAGGAGCTGGGTGTTGTTGGCCATGCCGTACAGGAAGCGCTCGTGCTCCAGGCGATAGGCCTCCTCGGCCTGCGCGAGTCCTGCCTCGGCCACCTCCAGCTCGGCGGCGGCCTCGTCGAAGGAGGAGACCGCCATCTGCACCTCCACCCCCATCATCTCGGCCAGCAACTCGCGATGACTGCTGAGCTGCCGAGCACTGGCCCGCGCGGCGCGGTGCCTGTGCAGCGCCGCCCCCCGATCCCACAGGTTCCAGCTCGCGGCGACGGTGATGTCCGCGCTCCGATACCACTCCGGCTCCAGGGAGTAGTTCGGGTTCTTCCAGTTCAGGTTGCCCATGACCACCACCGCGGGGAGCCAGGAGGCCCAGGTGGCGCCCCCGTAGTGGCGTAGGGCGTCGATGTTGGAGTCCAGGGCCCCCAGGTCGGGGCGCCGGCGGTAGGCCTCGGACAGAAGCCCCTCCCGCCCCACGGGCAGATCCCACGAGGGTGCCTCCTCGTCCATCACCAGCTCGAGTGGCTCCTCCTGGGGGAGGCCGAGCATGACCTTGAAGGCCATCTCGGCCACCTTCGCCCCGTGCGCCGACCGCATGGCGTCCAGTTGGGCCTGGCTCTGTTGTGCCTGGGCGGCGAGCAGATCGGCCCTCGATCCGGCACCCACGTCGACGATGGCCTGCAGGTCGCGCACGTAGGCATCGATGGTTTCGCTGGCCTCCTCGGTCACCTTCACCGCCTCGCGCGCCAGCACCAACTGGTAGAAGCCGGCCTGGGCGTCGTAGACCGCCTTCTGCTGCGCCAACCGCACCTGCTCCTCGGCGGCCCGGTGGAGGTCCCTGGTAGCGGCGTGGGCCTGGTGGAGTGCACCCCCCGCGAACACGACCTGCTCCACGGTCAACTTCGCGAAGTAGTTGTCCTTCAGGCCCATGGGGATGACGCTTGCCGCTGCGTTGGGATCCCCGACCAGCCAGCCCATGATCATGTAGCAGAAGCTCGCGGCCATATCGACGGTCCAGCCCTCCGGAAGCTCCTCCTCGCTGATGTCGGCGCACGGGTCGCCACCTCCGCCGCTCATCTGGCTGAGGTCGAAGGTCACGAAGGGCACCTGGTCGAGCCGGGTGTACCCGGCAGAGGCGGTCAGCTTCGGGAAGAACTGGAGGAGGGCCTCGTGGGCCTCGGCCCGGGCCTTCTCCTCTCCGGCCTCGGCGGCCCGAATCCCGTGGCTGTGCACCAGGGCCAGCTCGGTAGCTTCCTCGACGGTGAGGGTGCCCCCAAGGGCAAGCGCCGGAACCAGCAGACCCAGCAAGACGAATACGCGGGCGATGAACATCACACCCTCGGCGGCCCAGTTTAACGAACGTTAGTTAACGCGGAGAGGACCACCCGCAAGCGGTCCCACCCGCTCCTACGCCATTGCCTGGGTTTCCATTTCGCTCACGGCTGCGGATCGGCGGCACCTCATGCGCCACAGCGCCAGGAGCAGCGCGAGCAGCACCGGGAAGGCAGTCGTCGGGAACCTCGGACCACCAGCGCATCCCTCGCACCCCCCCTCGTCCTCCTCCTCGGGAAGGGGCCAGTCGGCAGCACAGGGAAGCGCGCCTGGCGGTCCGAGGGCGAGGGACAGGTCGTCCACGAAGCTGCCGGAACCTCCGCCCGTCCGCTCCAGGACTACGTCGATGCGATGGGTGCCCACGGGGATCTCGGCCTCGTCGACCGCCTCGGTCCACGCCATCGCCCCTGGTCCGATGGGTTCGGATGCTCCGATCTCCGTGCCCTCCGCATCGATGAAGGCGAGGTGTGCGGTGGTGTGGTCCGTCCCATCCGCACTGAAGAACCACCCGGAGAGGTGCGCGAATCGGCCTCCGGCGTCGATCTCCACCGCGTGGTCTGAGACGTCGACCTCCTGCTTCGCCACGCCGCTGACCTCTCCGGCACAGCCGCCACCAAGCGAGAAGGACTGGGTCCCGCCGTGTGCGGCTGGGGTCTCGCAATCC
>JAFDJI010000698.1 GCA_019307545.1 Deltaproteobacteria bacterium
GCACCGGGGGACCGGACACGCGCCACAACACCTCCCCGGAGGCAGGGTCTAGCGCGACCACACCACAGTCCATCCGGTGCACCAGCGAGTCCGCACGGACGACGAGGTCCCCGACGGGCTCCAGATCGGAATCCCTTACCGACCGCACGAACCGGATCGCGCCGTCCGCGACGGAGAGGCCAGTGACCACCCCCTGGTCGTCGAGCACGAAGGCCCCGCCGAGCCCAACCGCCACCTCGACCACCGGCGCGCTCGTTTGGACCCTGCTCTTCCACGCCCGGCCCCCGTTCCGAAGACGAAAGGCGTCAACCCACGCTTCGCCAGCGACCACCACGGTCTCCTCCGACACGCGCACGTGGTTCACGGGACCACGAGTCCGTCCCCTTCCCGGGCGCCAGAGGGGTGAGCCCACGCGGGCGTCCACCATGGTGAGACGGCGCGCGTCCGCAGGCAGGAGCAACATGTCGCCCTCGACGACGAGGTCGGCGAATCCGTCCACCGGGAGCCTCGGTTCCAGTCCGGGGAGGACCAGCCGCCACCGCACCTCGCCGTCCGCCCAACCTCGCCGCACCAGTCCGTCCCGTGGTGACCAGTACGACAGCACGCCTTCTTCGTGGAACCGCGGACCCGGGTTCCCCCGGGTGGTGAGGGCCTGGCTCCGTCGTCCTGGATGGGTGCGCAGGACGACCGGTGGCGCGCGCATCGCGTCGGGCTTCGCCCAGGCGACCGTCCCGACCGGCAGGTCCACCCGCGCAAGCCCGAAGTGTCCCGGATCCTCCACGAGGTCGGACACCACCAGCACCGAGTGCCCCACGAGGGCCCCCTCCGCCGCCGCGCCGCGCCCACTCGGGTACACCCCCAGCACCACCTGGCCCGGAGGTGCCGTCCAAGCGGTCTCCCCGGTGCGCGCGTCGACCAGCTCGAAGGTGTCCGGACCCGGCGCATGGCTGGAGAACAACACGTAGGGGGTATGGGGGACGCGGTGGAAGAGATCGCCTCGCGCCACGGTGCGCTGTGGGCGGCGCCAGAGGACCTCGCCATCCTCGGGATCGAGCCCCAGCACCTCCTGCGGGAGCCACACCAACACCACGCCCGCGTCGGAGAGGAAGGGAAGGGCACCCCCTTCTCCCAACCGCATCGTCCAGGCCGGATCGACCGCGGAGGCCGCCAACACACATGCGAGCAGGGCCGTGATCACGCCGGTGCACCCATCAGAAGTTTCGGAATCACTCCACCAAGGGATCGTAGAGCCGGGCATCGACGGACGCGGAGACCGTGGTCATGGAGGCGTCCGTGACCTCGACCTCGATGTGCGTCCTCTTCCCGGCCAGGAACTCCGGGGTCGCGTCCCAGATGAGCAGGAGGTTCCAGGTCTGCAGGGTCTCGGTGTAGGGGTTGCAGCGCATCTGGAGCCATGGCGAGGAGACCGCGAGCTCCTCTCCGTCGATGACGCCGCGCATGTATGCCCCCATGAGGTCCGAAGCGTCCAGGTAGACCGCCTCCAGCCCGATGGTCGCGTGGTACCCCCCCTGGGGGCCGTGCACGGTGAGAAACGCCGGGTCTGCCGGATCGAGTGGCTCGTATTCAATGATCCCGGTCCCGATGGTGAGCTCGGGGTCCCCCCCCGGGAGACACGTCTTGCTTGTCGGGCACGCAGTGAGCACGAGCGGGACGGCTACGAGCGCGATTCGGAGAGCCTTCATCGTATCTAGCATTATCCGCGCCACACATGACCGTCGAGCCGAGCCCGTGATAGGGTACGCGTCACTACGGAGTGGGGCATGGGCACGACCGAAACCCTCGCGGGAATGCACCTGACCGGCCGCCGCATCGCGGGTCCGGTTTCTGAGCTGGTGGAGTTGGAAGCCGACGACGGCATCCTGCACACAGCGATCGTCTTCGACGAAAAGTTCCGCGGCATGCCAGTCCTGACGCAGGCCATCGAGCTGGCCCGGGGCTTCATGGAGTTTCCGATGGTCTCGGGGCTCGTCGAGCTCTCCCACTACCTTCCCAAGGATGGGGCGTACGCCTATCCCACCGGGAACGCCCGCTCGTTGGCAGAGATCATCAAGTATTACCGGGATACCAAGGGCAAGTTCAGCAAGCGGGCGGCGCTGGAGATGTGCTACCTCGCGGGTCTCATCCTCCAGGAGGCCTCCGAGACCGGGCCCACCCAGGGGGTCTGGTCGCACGGCGACCTCAACCCGTCGCGCATTCTGGTGAAGGAAGACGGCAACGTGGAGATCATCGGGTACGGCATCCCGAGCCCGGAAGTGCTCTCCTGGGCCCAGGGGGGCAAGGCGATTCCCCACGCGGAGTCCCTGATGTATGCGCCGCCCGAGCGGCTCCAGCACTCGGGCGAGGACGTGACCTCCGACCTGTACTCCCTGGCGTGCATCGCCACCGAGGTCGTCACCCAGAATCCCCTGTTCAAGGGAGACGCGAAGGCGCTGAAGAAGGCCCATCTCAACGGCGAGGGTCCGCAGCTCATCGACAAGGTGAAGCGAAAAATCGGGCCGCCCATCGCGGACATCTTCAACTACTGCCTGAACTTCGACCCCCGGAACCGATATGCCGACGGCACCGCCTTCGTGGAGGCCGTCAGCGAGATCCTGGAGGGTATGGCCGGCGGGGACAGCCTCGCGGATGCGGTGGCCCCGGTGTTCGCGCGCAAAGCCGGACGTACGCTGCGCGCAGCCTCTCCTGCCGGGGAGGTCGCCCAGCCCGTGTCCGGGTTGCGTGGCGCTCCGTCGATGGGTCGCGCCATCCGCCCACAGGCAGAACAGCAGCCCAGCTCCGCGGGGCGCTGGGGCCAGGTGGCCCGAGGAGGGAAGGAAGAAGAGGAGCCCGCTGCCGTAGAGGAGGAGG
>JAFDJI010000699.1 GCA_019307545.1 Deltaproteobacteria bacterium
TTTGTCGCCGCAGCGGCTTGATCCACTCCCCAAGTTCCATGGGCAACTGTGATAGAGCGTCTTTTCCGACACGGGGAGCGATTCATGCTTCGAGTCCTGGCACCCCTCCTGTTGCTGGCCGCTTTTCCAGCGCTCGCGGGTGAGGAATCCCCTGCGGGCGAGGAAGAGGGGACGCTGCAGGCCGAGTACGTCCGCCTTTCCGCCGAGCTCCAGCGCCTCGTCCAGCGCAGTGCGTGGTCCGGCGCCGAGACGGCCTATCGGGCCCTGCTCGAGACCGGGAACCCCCCAAGCGCCGAGGACCACCTGTTCGGGGCCCAGGCGGCCCGCGCCCTCGGCGACGTCGCCGCGGTGCGCGAACGGCTGATCGCCGTGCAGGAGATCGAGCCTTCGGAGGAAGCCGCCGCCGGGCTCGCAGAGCTCGACTCCCTGTACGGGATGGTGGCCCTTCGCCGCGAGCGTGGGTCCGTGGACCTGTCCCCCCAGGAGAGGCCGTTTCGCACCGACGTCTTCGCCGCGGTGGCCTACGTCCAGGAACACGTGAGAGAGAACAACAGCTACAGCGGACCGCTGGCGGCGGGCATCTACACCCTCTCCGGGGTCCCCTTCGAGGTGACGCCGGGCAGTGACGTGCTCGTCGTCGATACCCGGAAGAAAGCCGAAGTGCCCCCGGTGGCGTCCGATCCAAAGGTGCCAAAGGTGCCGGCAACTTCCCACGAGCCGCCCGCACCCGTCGCAGTGCTCCGGCTCCAGGGGGGCGTCGGGTGGGTCGCAGAGCGCGAGATTGGCGGTCAGACGAGCACCGCGCTCTCTGGCGAGGTGGCGGTGGCGCTCCCAAGCACCCTGCGCCTCGAGGGGTCCTTCGCGGACCACCTCCACGAGCAACGGTACCTTTCCGTGAACCCCGCGCTCGACGGCGCCGCAGACGTGGTCATCGTCGACGAACAGTTCCAAGACGCGCGCCTTGGCATCTCCTTGGAGCTTCTCGACCTGATCGGTGTCGACGACCTCGCGTCGAAGCTCGACTGGCGGGTGAGCCTGGCGCCCCGCTACCTGCGGCTCGACAGCTCCGCCTTCGGGGTCTGGGCGGGTTCGCTTCGGATCGGCACCGCCCTGCGTCTCACCCCGGCGGATCGCTTCCACCTCGATGCCAGCGGGGGGTTCGGCCCGCGCCTGTTCGGGGAGCCGGACACCCTGTCCGCGATGGGACTCCCCAACATGTTCTGGGACAGCCGCGTCACCGCCGGTTTCGACTTCGGCGACCGTTCGCGATGGACCGTGGACCTCGGCTGGCAGATGGACTCCATCGTCTTCGAACACACCACCCGCGTGCTGCACGGCGGCACGCTCGGTCTCTCCCTCTCCCTCCCGCAGCGAGGTCACTGATCATGACAAGCCTCCAACACCTCCTGTTCCCGTCCGCCGCCCTCCTGGTCCTCGCGGCGTGCACCGAGCGCGTCGAAGCTCCCACCGCCGCGATCGCCCTGGTGAACGAAGACGCGATCGTCGCCGGGGACCTGGTGGTGCTCGACGGCAGCGGCTCCGCAGACGCCGCCGAGAACGCAGAGATGGAGCTTGGGTTCTCCTACGCCTGGTTCCTGGTCTCCATCCCCCCCGGCTCCGAGGCGTATCTCAACCGCACCGACATCCCCGTGGTGTCCTTCGTGGCGGACGCCTACGGCGACTACGAGGTCGGCCTGGTGGTCAGCAACGGGGTGCTCACCAGCCCCCAGGCGACCGAAACGGTGACGGTCACCGCCTGCGGCCACGAGGCCCCGCTGGTCGCGTCGATCACCGCGACGCCCGCCGCTCCGATCACCGCCCAGGTGTTCCAGCTCTCCGCAGCGGTGTCCGACCCGGACGAGACCTGCATCGACGACTTGGAGCTCTCCTATGCGTGGGCCCTCACCAGTGTGCCGGCCGGGTCCGTCGCGTCGCTCAACGACCCGCACCTCGTCGACCCCTCACTCGTCGGGGACCGACCCGGCGACTACACCGTCGAGTTGGTGGTAACCGACGAGATCGGCTTGTCCTCCGAGCCCGCCGAGCTGGTGGTCACGGTATCGGACTGCGGGGACGCCATCCCCTCGGTGGACACCGTGGACCAGGAGCCGGACCCCGCGTATGCCGGCGACCGGGTGACCCTCGACCTCGCCGTGAGCGACGCCGACATCGACACCTGCCTGCTCGACCAGGGGCTGCAGGTGCAGTCGGCCTTCCTCGCCCGCCCCGCGGGATCGAACGCCGTCCTCGCCCCGGCAGAGGGGCTCGAGCCGGCCTTCATCGCCGACGTCTCCGGGACCTACGCCGTGCGCACCACGGTGACCGACTCGACCGGGCGCTCCAGCTTCGAGGACACCGACATCACCGTACAGGACTGCGGCGCAGCGACCCCGACGGTGGACACGGTGGTCGCTACCCCCGCAGCTCCTCTGCAACTCGACGCGGTGGCCCTGACCATCACCGTGAGCGACGCCGACGTGAGCGACTGCCGCACCGATCAGGTCCTGACCGTGTCCTCCGAGATCGTCGCCCGTCCCATCGGCTCCAGCGCGGTCCTCGACCCCGCCGACGGCCTGGCGCCAGCCTTCCTCGCGGACGCGGCTGGGCCGTTCGTGGTGCGCACCACCGTCACCGACGACAGCGGCCTGTGGAGCTTCCGGGACACCGTGATCGACGTCGACTCCTGTGGCGCCGCAGTCCCCTACGTCGCCGGCGTGTACTGGGAGCCCCAGCCAGCCTTCCAGACCGACCAGATCGACCTTGACCTCACCGTAATGGATGACGACCTGCCTTCCTGCCGGCCCGGACAGGTGGTCGGCGTCGACTCGGCCTTGCTCCAACGCCCCGGCGGCTCGTCCGCCTCCA
>JAFDJI010000004.1 GCA_019307545.1 Deltaproteobacteria bacterium
GATGCCACCACGCGCTCGCCCAGGTCCGGGTCCGCGACCCCGACCACCGCCGCCTCGGACACCGAGGGATGGGTTCGAAGGACCTCCTCCACCTCGTCCGGGTGGACGTTGTGTCCTCCGGTGATGATGAGGTCCGTGCGTCGCCCTACGATATGGAAGTACCCGTCGGCATCGCGGTGGGCGAGGTCGCCGGTGTGCATCCAGCCATCGACGAGCACCTTGGCCGTGTGCTCCGGCTGGGCCAGGTAGCCGCCGAATACGGAAGGCCCACTGACCAGCAGCTCGCCGACCTCCCCCGTCGGTGCCTCTCGGTCTTCGGGATCCACGATCCGCGCTTTGGTACCGGGAAGTGGAACGCCCACCGACCCCGGTCGTCGCTCGCCTTCGTAGGGGTTGGAGAGGACGATCCCCACCTCGGTCATGCCGTACCGCTCCAGGATGGCGTGGCCGAACCGCTCCTGGAAGGCACGGTGATCCGCCGCGGGCAGGGGTGCGGACCCCGAGGTGAACAGACGCATCGACGACAGGTCCGCGGAGTGGGCTGCGTGCAGCTGGAGGAAGCGGTGGTAGAAGGTCGGGACCCCCATGAACAACGTGGCGCTCCGAGCCTCGATGGTTCGCAGGACCTGGGACGCGTCGAAACGCTCCATCCATACGGTGAGTGCGCCGGCCCACAAGGCGCCGTGCTGTGCAACCACCAAGCCATGGATATGGTCCGGGGGCAGGGCGTGGACCAGCACGTCCTGGTCCGACCAACGCCAGGCCTGATGGAGTGCCCCCACGGTGGCGGCGAGGTTGCCATGGGTGAGGCAGACCGCCTTGGGTGGTCCAGTCGTGCCCGAGGTGTAGCAGAGCAGCGCCGGGGCATCGTCGGGGGGGCTGGGCGGCGCCGACGCGGGCGCCGCGGATTGGAGCTGCAGCTCCGAGGCGGCGAACACGGGCGTCGGGAGGTCCCGGGATGCCTGGGCGGAGGCGTCGGTGACGCAGGAGAGCGCCGCGCCGGCGTCCTCGAGGAACCAGCGCACCTCACGGGGCGTGTACCGCTCGCTCAGCACCAGGGACACTGCCCCGACGGACAGGGACGCCAGGTGCAGGTCGAGCAGGTCGTGGCCCTTGGGGAGCTGAAGACCGACCACGTCTCCCACGCGCACCCCATGCGCCAGCAGCCAGCCGCGCCCCCGCGCCACCCGCTCCAGGAGTTCCCCGTAGGTCGTCACGCCCGCACCAGAGGCGATCGCGGCCCGTTGCCTGCGCCATGATTGGGTGAGTTGGTGGTAGAAGGACATTCTGCAGTGAACTCGATGTGGATCGCGGGGAGCGCATTGTCGCATGCACCCACGACGGTCCTCGACGGAGTGCTTTCGTGGAAGTCGCACTACCCCCACGCTACGAGCTGCACCCCACCGATCCAGTCCTCGGCGAGGGTGGAATGGGCAAGGTGTGGCGTGCCCGCGACGTGGTCATGGATGTGCCCGTCGCGATCAAGGTCGTACGCCCGGATCTCGCCAGCGACAAGCGATTCCGCAAGCTGTTCGACCTCGAGGTGCGCATCGCCGCTCGCTTCACCCACGACCACATCGTGCCACTCCACGACCTGGGTGAGCTGGGAGACGGAACACCCTTCCTCGGTCTGGCGCTGGCGGACTCGGGCAGCTTCGCCAACCTCCACGAGACGGGGGACTGGAGCGAGATCCTCCGCCTCACCCTGGAGTTGCTCGACGCCTTGGCCCACCTCCACTCCCGCGGGGTGCTGCATCGGGACCTGAAGCCAGAGAACGTGCTCCTCAACACCGGCAAGGATGGAAAGCCGCACGTGTGGCTCGCCGACCTCGGGCTCGCCAAGGCCGCGACGGACCTGGCCAAGCGCAAGGGGCGGACCGAAGGGACCCCGGGGTTCATGGCACCCGAGCAGCGCCTCGGTCTGCCGCGCGAGTATGGTCCGTGGACCGATCTGTTCTCGGTCGGGGTGATGCTCTGGGAACTGGTCACCGGCGAGCTTCCCTTCGGTGAGGACCGGAGCCCGATGAACACCGAGCTTCCTCCGCTGGTTCCGCGGGAGGGCATGGTGGTCCCGGACGGGCTGGACCTCGTGCTCGCGAACCTCCTCGCCGCCGAGCCCCTGTCCCGGTACGACATCGCCAGCGACCTGAGCACCGAGCTGCTCGCCCTGGAGTCGCCCGCGCTGGACCGAACCAAGGCCATGGATTCGGTGCGTCAGGGGCAATCCGGGCCCCGCGTTGGGACCGTGGCGCCCAGCGCGCCGCGCCCCACCCCGCCCACGACCTCGATCTCGGAGGATTCACCGGGCGAGCACGTGGAGCCCAAAACCGCGTCGTCGACGTGGTATTCAGGAGAGGAGGGGGAAGAGGGCCTGGTGGTCGGGGTGCCGTTGTGGAACCGCCCTCTACCCGGACCCCTCCCCCCCGAGCCCCCGCCGGAGCCGGGATTGGGAGGGACGGCCCGGGCCTCCCTTCCCTTGTTTGCCCTTCGGGAGCTCCCTCTCGTGGCTCGGGGCGAGTGGCGGTCCCTTCTCTGGGAGCAGGCCCGGGCGGTGGCCGCGGACCGCAAGGCGCGGGTCGTGCTGGTCATCGGGGAGGCCGGAAGTGGCAAGACCCACCTGGTGGAGAGCGTGGTGCGAGCCCTGCAGGAGGGGGGCTGGGCCGAGTCGGCGGGGCTGACCTACGGGCTTCCCGCGTGCTCGGAGGACGGCTACGCTGGTGCGGCGCGCGCCATCCTCCGGCCCTGGAACGAGAGCCGAAGCACCCTGGAGGCGCGCCTGCAGCGGGGGATCAGCCGGGAACGAGGGAGCCGCGACGACGTGGTGTTGGAGGAGGCCTCGCTCCTCGCCCGGTGGTGCGGCCTGCTCGAGGAGGGTGAGCAACCGGTCGCCGCGGGTCTCGGCCTTCGCGAGGTCTACCGGTACCTGGAAGCGCGCGCCTGGCGGGGCCTTTCGGTGCTGGTCCTCGACAACGTGCAGTGGGCGGCCGAGGAGGGCGATGGCCTGTCCATTGCGGAATCGCTGGTGCAGTCGACCCAGGACGGGAAGGAGAGCCCGATCCTCGCGCTGGCCACGCTGCGCTCGGAAGACGTGTCCAAGGACCCGCAGCTCCAGGAGCGGATCCAGGCACTGGTCGCAGCAGGGGCGATCGAGCTGGACCTCCCGCGCCTCGATCGCGCCGGCACGGAGTCCCTGCTCAACGAGTCCCTGACCCTGGCTCCGGAGCTGGCGCGCCGGGTCGCGGAGCGCTGCGAGGGGAACCCACTCTTCGCCCGTCAGCTTCTGCTGGACTGGGCAGACCACGGCTGGTTGGTCGACACGGGTGGGTTGAAGTTCGGGCTCGCTCCTGGGGTGGACGCCGACGCGGTGATGCCGCGGGATGCCCAGGCGCTGTTCGTCGAGCGGGTGAACGCGTTGGCCCAGGCCTCCGGTGCACCCCAGGAGTTTACGGAGATCGTCCACCTCGCAGCCATGGCGGGGCAGAGCTTCCCGAAATCCCTCCTGGCGATCCTGGCCGGTCCAGAGCTCTACGAGACGGTGCGCGGTTCCGGGCTGTGGGTCGAGACCGACGAGTGGGTGCGGTTCGACCACGGCTTGCTGCACCAGGCGCTCCGGGAGCAGGCGGTTGCGCGGGAGGACGTCAAGGCCCTGCACGGGCGATTGGCGCACCAGTGGGCGTCCCTGGAACAGGCAGGCGCCCAGGACTTCTCCTTCGACATCGGCCGTCACGCCCACGCTGCCGGCGACCACGAGATGGCCGTGGACCACCTGATGCGGGCGGCGGAGCGTGCCTTCAACCTGGGACGCACCCGGGAGTTGGAGGCGGCGGCCGAGCTGGCCGTGGAGGCCTGCAACCAGGATCGACGGGTCAAGTGGCGCGCGGGGTGGGGGGTGCTGTGGCTGGCACGGGTGAGCCAGGTGGAGGGACGGGCTCAGGAGGCCGCAGAGCGCTTCTTCAAGGCACACCAGTTCTTCGCCCACACCGAGGACGACGAGGGCCGGATGGAAGCGCTTGTGGGCATGGGCTGGGCGGCCATGAAGCGCGGCAAGTTCAACCGTGCCGAGCGCCGCTACAAGGAGGCGATGCAGCTGGCCAAGGCACAGCGGACCTTTGCCGGGGAGACCGCCTGCGTGATGGGCCTGGCCTGGATGGAGCAGCAGAAGCGGAATGCCGAGGGTGCCGAGATCCTCTTCAGCCGTGCCCTGGCCCGGTACGGTCGCCTCGACGACCAGCGGGGCGCTGCGGAGGCGCTCCTGGGCAAGGCCTTCGTTGCGCGTCGGACCGGGCACCTCGACGATGCGCTCGAGTTGTACCAGGAGGCGGAGGAGGCACACCAGGAGGCGGACGACCTCCTCGGAGTCGCTCGCGCACGTCACGGACGTGGGGTGGTGCACCGGCAGCTTCGCAACTTCAAGGAGGCGCAGAAGCTCTACCGCGACGCGCTGGACATGGCCGAGGATCTCGGTGCCACCCAGCTGATGATGCAGTGTCGCTCGGCGCTGGGCGACATCTTCCGGGCCCGGGGCAACCTGAAGCGAGCGCAGGAGATCTACGAGGCCCATCTACGCTGGGCGAAGCGGCAGGGCGTGCTCGAAGACACCATCGCGGCACGGCTCGACCTGGCACAATTGGCGTTGATCGGCCGGGATCTCGGCGCCATGTACCAGCAAGCCAAGTCTGCCTCCAAGCTGTTGGAGACCGTCAAGGGGCATTGGATGTGGGCGTTCTACCGGCTGGTGGTGGCCACCTGGTGGGCCATGCGCGGCGACGGCGAGAAGACCTACCGCTCGCTCTGGTCTGCTTCCGAGCTGGGTCTGAACGACACGGTGGACCAGGATGTGGCCTTCTTCCTCACGGTGATCTGCAACCGTGCGCGCCAGCAGCGCTGGGAACAGGCGATGCGGGTGGCAGGAAACCTGGCCCTCTCCCAGTGGGAGCGTTTGGGTTGCGACAAGGAGCTCCAGCGCGTGAAAGGGATGATGCAGGAGGTCCTGGAGGCACCACCGCCCGAACCTCCCCCGGAGAGCCCGCCGGAATAGGCTGGGCTAGCCCCCATCCCGTGAGGGATGCGGGCTAGCAGAGGCCCGATGCTCCCCCTCCTCTTCCTTGCTGCCTGTGCCACGTCGCCCCCCGCCCCGGAGGGGCCGGTTTTCGTTCGCGACGGGGTGGTGCTGGGCACGGAGGTGACGGGTGCACGGGCGCTTCCGGGGGACCGGTGGTTGGTGGAGGTCCCGTGGACGCCCGGGGCTGAGGTGGTGGTGGGCGATTCGGCCCTGCGCGCCCCCACGATGGCGGAGTGTGTTCCCCTGTTCCACGTGGACCTCGGGGACGTCGCGATGCGGGTGGCCGCAAAGGGTGCGGCGCCGGACACCGCGTTGGCTTTCTCGCCCGATGGTTCCCTGCTCGCGATCGGGAGCTACGGCGGACAGTTGCTCCTGGTCGACGCTTGGAGCGGCGAGGTCCGGGCGCGCCGACGCCTGGCCGAATCCATGCTGAAGCAGGTGGCGTGGTCGCCTGATGGCCGCGTGCTCTACGCGGGCGAGCAATCACCTGATGCCTTCCTGTATGCCCTCGACGCCGGCAGCCTGGAGACCCGGTGGCAGGCGCGCCTCGCCGATCGGGTGGGCTCCTCGGCTCCGCCTCCGGCGGACGACCTGTACGGGGTGTATACGTTGCCGGGGGCTTACGGGGTCCACGTATTGCCCGACGGAGACCTGCTGGTCGCCGCGGTACACGCCTGGAACCCCGAGGAGGGTGCGCGCCGCAACCTGTCCCAGATGGTGCTCTTCTCCCCGGATGGTGCGGAACGCGCGCGGTGGCCGGACGAGGCGGTCTCCGTGACCCTGATGCACCCCCGGGTGGGAGACGGGCTGGTGGCGGTTCCGGTAGGGCGTTCCGCAACCGGTCCCGACCCTGCGGACCTGCCGGTGAACGGCATCCAGGTGTTGTCCCTGCCGCACCTGGAGCCGGTGACGGCCGCCACCTACTCGCCGCTCGCGCCCTGGTTCACCTCCGTATTCCTGTGGGAGGCCGTGGACATCGGGGGCGGGGCGTTGCTCGCCGGTCTGGCGGACGGGCGGGTGGTGCGGCACGAACTGGCCTCCGGGGTCAGCGCCCAGACCGATCTCGGCTCTCCGATCCTTGCCGGGGACGTGCCCATCTCCGCCCCCATCGGCCATGCGCTCCTGGATGACGATCGGGTCGTGGTGGTTACCGGTGCGACCACCATCCCCTACGGGGCTGCGCAGACCGCGATGCACCCTCCGGCCCCCCACCCGAACGCCAACGCGCTTTGGGTGCTGGACTCCGCGCTGGAACTGGTATGGACGTGGCGCGGTCCCCATGACCTGGAGGGCCTCACCACCGACCCTGCGGGTCAGACCCTGGTGGTCGGCGCGGGGAAGCGCCATTCGGATGGCCGCCGCGACCTGTTCGGGGCGCTGGTGTTCGACCTCGCTGGTGAAGGCACGGGTGCGGAGCGGCTCCAGACCTTCTGTGCCACCGAGGCCCCGGTCTTCTTCCGGCAGGTGGTGACCGCCGATGGTCGGGTCGCGGTGGTGGAGTACCCGTACACCCAAGCGGAGGGTGCCCTGGCCGGCCGTTACCAGGTCACCGTGCTCCGGTGAGGATCTGGTGGCTGTTGTGGGTGGTGCTGCTGGGGGTGGCCTGCGCCCCGGATCCACTCCGGGTCGAGGCAGAGGCGGTGATGGGCGGGGTGGAGGTCCAGGCCAGCGCCCCCCTGGAGCGGGTGGAGCTGCTCGATGACGGCGGGTACATGGTGGCCGCGCGCACCCTGGCCCAGCCCGACCCAATGGTCATGCTGTTGCTGCCCTGGGAGCCCGGGCGACACTACGTTCTCCGGGCCACGGCCCGCGGCCGGGTGGCGACGGCTGGCCTGGAGACGCCAGCGCTCGGGCGGGTGAGGGTCGGGCTCGCCGCGCCGCTCGGGCAGACGCAGCGGCCAGTCGTCGACGGCGATCAGGTTCCGGTCACCCTGCTGGCGGGAGAATCGGTGGAGGCAGCCCTGCTTCTCACCGCGGTGGAGCCGGGTCCGGTCCGGGTCCGATGGGGTGGCGCAGTAGAGGAGGTGCTCCTGCAGGTGCCTGGGGAGCGGGTCACGGTGGTGCGGACCCTGACGGGCGAGGCTCCGGTGCAGGTCGCGGTGGAGGCCATGGACGAAGCACTGCGGTTCACCGAGCACCCGCGTATGCGCCCTGCAGAGGAAGCGCGCCGCCTGCTCCGCGTGGTCGCCGTCCATCTCCCGGCGGATGCCACCGGCCGCCCCGACCTGGCCCGACCCGCGGACCGGGTGTCCCTGCCCTCGGCATGGTGGGGCGTGCTCTTGCGCACCCTGCGCCTCGGCTACCGCCCGCGGGATGAACAGGCGCCATGGACCTGGCAGGCGGTGGTCCTCGAGAACCGTGGCGACACGCCCCTCAATGTCGCGGTGTCCGCCCGAGTGGTGGACGCCGAGGGAAAACCGGCGGTGGCCTTCCGCTCCCGGGTCCGGGAGGCGGACACCGCATCGGGCGCGGTGACCGTGCTCCTCCGGATCCCGCCCAACGATCGGGTCCGCGCCACCCTGCCCTTCTTCGTGGAGCGCGCCGTCGTCCTCGAGGGCGGGTACCGGCGCCTGATCGAGGTGACGCCGCTGGGCTCCACCGTCCCGCTTCACCGGGTAGATCGTCCGCTGTACCTGGGGCGCGGCAGCCCCTGGGCCAGCCTGGGGTTTGGGATGGCGCTCCTCGCCAGCCTGGGTGGGCTGGTGCTGTTGGTGTGGCGCGGCCCCAGGTGGCTGCGCGCTCTGAACACCGCTGAGTTGATGACCATCGCTCTCTTCGGATCGCTCACCTTCGTCGTCGCGGCCGCGGCGCGGCTGTTGGGCTACGGTATCGCCTCGGTGCTGGGGCCGTTCTCGCCCCTGGTGACGGGCCTCATCGACGATGCCTTCCGCACCTGTCTCCTCGCCGCACTGGTGGTGCTGGTTCCGCGGGTGGGGGTGGGCGCCTTCGCCAGCCTGGTCGGCTACCTCATGCGGGGTCTTGCCTTGGGGAGCTTCCACCCCGCCGACCTGCTGTACTTCGGGTCGGTGGTGTGTTTCCTCGAGGGCTGCCTCTGGCTCGCCGGGCTCACCCGCCATGAGCGGTGGCTGGACGAGGGGCGGGTGGCGCGGTGGGTCCGCATGTCGCTGGGCTTCGGGGTCGCCAACGCACTGTCGGTCGCCGCGGGGCTGGTCGTGACCGTCGTGTTGTACCGGCTGTTCCTGGCGGACTGGTACGTGGCCATGATGCTGCTGCTGCCCGGCTTCCTCTACGTGGTCGCCGGGTGCTGGCTCGCAGTGCGCTTTGCGGAGTCACTGCGAAAGGTGACGTCGTGACCCTGCGGTTCGATGCATTGGAGTACCGGTACGCAGGTGCCGCCGAGCCGGCGTTGCGTGGCGTCTCCTGCGAGATCGGGCCCGGTGAACGGGTCTTGCTCACCGGACCCAGCGGGTGTGGGAAGTCCACGCTTCTCAGAGTGGCTGCGGGGTTGCTGCAGCAGTTCGGCGCCGGGTCTTTGGGTGGTGCGGTTCGCGTGTTTGGCCGGGACCCGGCGCTGGCCCCGCCCTCGGAGCGGGCATCCATGGCCGCCCTGGTGTCCCAGGATCCCGGTGACCAGATCGTGGCGGGCACGGTTGCGGACGAAGTGGCCTTCGCGCCCGAGTCCGCTGGGTGGCTTCCGGATCGGATCGAAGCGCGCATTGGGGAGATGCTCCGACTCGTCGAGTTGGAGGTGGACCTGGAGCACTCCCCCCGCGCGCTCTCGGGCGGGCAGCAGCAGCGGCTCGTGGTGGCGGCCTCCCTGGCGGTGGGTGCTCCGGTGCTGCTGATGGACGAGCCCCTCGCGCAACTCGACCCGGCGGGAGCGCGCCGGTTGTTGGCGCGTTTGGACGCCCTCGCCGCGGAGGGCACTGCCGTGCTCCTGGTGGAACACCGCCTGGAGCCTTGCCTGGGCTGGTGCGATCGCGTGTGGTGGATGGAGGAGGGTCGGGTGCGCTTCGATGGGCCTCCGGAAGAGGTGGCGGCGGCCGATCTGCGCGCAGGTGGGCTCCTGGTTCCGGAGTTGTTGGAGGTGGAGGAGATCCTGCAGCGGCGCGGCCGCTCCCTGCGCGAGCGAGGAATCGATCCCTTGCGCCCGGTTGCGGCGCGGAATCGGCCGCGGCCCACTTCCCCCCTTGCCCCCGTCCCCACGCCTGGTCCGCAGGTGCTCCGCGGGCGGGACCTCACCTTCTCCTGGGGGGCCACCCCCGCGCTGCGCGATGTGTCCGTTACCGTGTGCGCGGGGGAGCGGGTGGCCGTGCTGGGCGCCAACGGGGCCGGGAAGTCCACGCTGCTCGCCGCGCTTGCGGGGTACGTCGACGCGGGATCCGTGGAGCGGGAGGGGCTCGTGATCGGGATTCCCCAGGACCCCGACCTCTCCCTGTTCTCGGAGAGTGTGCGGGAGGAACTGGCCTATGGTCCGGAAGAGGCCGGCCTGGACCCCGCGGAAGTGGCGCAGCGGGTCGATGGGATCGCGCGCGACCTGTCCCTCTTCGACCTCCTCGACCGACCCCCACAGGCGCTTTCACGAGGACAGCGGCTGCGTGTGGCGGTCGGAGCGGCCCTGGCCTGCCAGCCCCGTGCGCTCCTCCTGGACGAGCCGACAGCGGGGCAGGACCACGCGCGGCTGGAGGCCATGCTCCGATCCCTGCGGGAGCGGATGGGTGGGACCGCATTGGTCTTCGCTACCCATGACCTCCGCCTTGCCCTGCGCCATGCCACCCGGGTCGTGGTCCTGCACCGGGGGCGGGTGGTGGCAGATGCGGTGCCCGAGGCGGTGCTCGCCGCATTACCGGAGGACGTGCCCCTCGTTCTGCCCCCCCTGCCCGCGCTGTGCGTGCAGATGGGCCTTCCCCTCCTCGCTCCCGAGGCCTTCGCCGAGGGGTGGGACTGATGGATCCCCGAACCCGCCTTGGACTGGTGGTCGCGGTGGGGCTCCTCGCGGTGCTCCTGGACCGCCCCGCCTCGCTGGTCGTGCTGTGTGCACTGTCGTCCGCGCCCCTCCTTCTCCTGCCTATCGGGTGGACCTGGCGCCGGCGCGCTGTGCTTGCGGCCGTCGCGGTGGTGTGGAGCACGGTGTTGTCCCAGGGGCTCTTCTACACGGACCTGCCCCGGATACCACTGCTCCACCTCGGGCCAGTGGTCATCTACCGGGAAGGGGTCGTACACGGTCTGGTGCAATCCCTGCGATTGGTGTCGGTGACCTTTGCCGGAGTGGCCCTCGCCGTGTCCACCCCGCCAGACCGCCTGTTCGCCGCGCTGCTCCGCCTGCACGTCCCCTATGGGCTCGCGTTTCTCGCCGTCACCGCCCTGCGGTTCGTCCCGGTGGTCGGCCAGGAACTGCTGGTGGTGCGTCGTGCTCGCGCCCATCGCGGCCGACCGTCGTGGGCACGCCCGCCGTGGGACTGGCTTCGGTTGGAGATCGCGTTGCTCCGACCGGTCGTCGCACGCGCGGTCCGTCGGGCCCGCAGCCTGGCAGAGGCGCTGGACTCCCGAGGTTTCGATCCCACCGCCCCCCGGGCTGTTCGGCGGCCGCTGCACCTGGCGGCCTGGGAGCCGGCGCTGCTGGTTGGCGTGTACGGCGTGGTGCTGGCGGTGGGGGCCGCGCAGGGGTTGTACTGGCTGTATGTGGGGGAGGTGGTCTACCTGCCGGAGCTGCGAGACCTGTACGGTGCGGTGCGGGTCTGGCTGTAGCCTGGCCGGTGGGGAATCCGTTTGACGGGTGGGCCCATCCCCTGTAGATCACCAGAAGCTCTTTGGCCTGTAGCCTTTCGTGGGTGCCCTTCGGGGCGAAGCTGGGAAGCCGGTGAGAAACCGGCGCGGCCCCCGCCACTGTAACTGGGGACGTCGTTTGCAGGAAGCCACTGGTCGGAAGGACTGGGAAGGCGCGAACGAACGGAGGAACCAGGAGCCAGGAGACCGGCCCACGGAAGTCCGCAAGGTTCTTCGGGGAAGGAGAACCGGTGGTCCGACCCTGTCGCCCGCCGCCCTCCCCGCGACCGGGGAGGTCGGACCTGCTCTCGCTCCTGCTGCTCACCACCTTTGCTCTCGCGGATCCCCCGGACCCTGTTCCGGGCGGGGAGGCGTCCGCGCCCGATGCGGTCTCCGAAACGGTGATCGTGGAGGGTAATCGGGGCGAAGGACCCGATCCGTCCGCCATCTCGGCAACGGTGACCGTGATCCAGGTCGACGAGAGCCTGCCCGCGAGCACGGATGTGGCAGAGGCGGTGGACAGCGCGTCGGGAACCGTGGTCCAGCGGCTGGGGGGACTCGGGGACTGGTCCGCGGTCTCCATCCGCGGCTCCAGCCCGCGCCAGGTCCTGGTGACCCTGGACGGCGTCCCCCTCAACCCGGATGGCGCGACGGTGGTGAACCTCTCGGAGCTTCCGCTGCGTACCTTCTCTCGGGTGGAGGTGTACCGGGGGAGCGCACCGCCAGCACTGGCCAGCAGTGCGATGGGTGGGGTCGTCAACCTGGTGACCCCCGAGGGCCCGCGCCCTCCGGCAGTGGCCCTGGGCGTGGGTACCCTGCGTTCGGCGCGCTTCCACCTGGATGCCAGCCCCGTGGGCGTGCTGGGACCAAACCCGGTTCACGGTTTCCTCTCCGCCGACGGGTTCAGCACCTCGGGGAGATTCCGGTACTTCGACGACCAGCGCACCCCCTACAACCTCGGTGACGACCGGCTCCGGGTGCGCGAGAACAACGACACCCATCAGCTTTCGGTTCTGGGCCGGGTGCGGGTGGGAGGCGACCCCCTTCGGGTCACCTTCCTGGACAGCTTCCTGGTGCGTGAGGAGGGCGTTCCGGGGCCCATCTCCACTCCGACTGGCGCCGTCGGGTACGGGGTGGTGCGCAACCTTGCGGTGGTCCAGGCGGATGGCTCGGACGGGGCGGTCTCCTGGCGAGGCCGACTGTGGGGGCAGGTCCGTGAGGAGCGGTTCGACGACAGGGAGGGAGAGATCGGCGTCGGGCGGCAGTGGACCCGCGACACCACTGTGGCGGCGGGTACCGACGGCCACCTCGGGTGGGCCCCGGGCGCCCATGTCGTCACCGGTCTCACCGCTGTAGTGCGCCACGACCGCTACCTGAGCCGAGACCGGCTCCAAGACCAGGTGGAGCCATCGCGGTACCGCTGGTCCACCACCCTGTCCGCCAGCGCCACCTTCCGGGCCTGGGAGGATCGCCTGGCAGTGCAACCCGTCCTCCAGGGGGTCGCCCTCCACTCGGTCGACGCCGATCCGGCGTCAGGGGGTGACGCTGCGTCGACGGCGGCCTTCACCCCCCGTGTGGGGGTGCTGTTGCGGCCGGTGGAGGGGATCGCGGTGAAGGCGAACGTGGGCCGCTATCTCCGTCCTCCGGACTTCCTCGAGCTGTTCGGCGACCGCGGCGCCTTCCGGGGCCAACCCGATCTCCGGCCCGAGCAGGGTTGGCAGGTGGACCTGGGGGCGCGGTGGACCCTGCCCGCCACGCACACGTTGTCGGGGACGGTGGAGGTCACCGGGTTCCAGGTCACCTCCCGCGACCTGATCGCCTACCTGCAGAACGGACAGCAGGTGGTCATCCCCGTCAACCTCGGTTCGGCCCGGGTGCGCGGGGTGGAGGGTGCGGTCGCCCTGCGGGCCCTCGGGTGGTTGGAGGTCCAGACCAACCTGACCCATACCGCCTCCACGAACCTGTCCACCGAGTCCGCCTACGCCGGCAACGAACTTCCGCGGATCCCGCTCTGGGAGATGTACCACCGAACGGCCCTCACCCCGGGGGAGCGGGTGCGGGTCGGCTACACCTTCTCCTTCACTGGCGCCAACTACTGGGATGCCACCAATTGGTACCGGTCCACACCTCGCGCCATCCACGGCCTCTTCGCCAGGGTGTCGGCCACCCCCGCCCTATCGGTGGAGCTGGACGTGCTGAACGTCACCGACCGCATCGCGGAGGTGGTGCCCCGCAATCCGCTCGACCTGAGCGACCCCGCCCGGGTCGTCCAACCGATCACCGACTTTGCCAACTACCCGCTGCCGGGCCGCACCCTGCTGGTCACGGTCCGGTGGGAGCCCGAGAGGACGCCATGAACATCCGATTGCCGGTCTTCGCGCTCACGCTCGCGATGGGCTGCAACCCACCCATCGACCTGGACACCGGGAACGACGATACCGGAGACGCCGACGGGCCGGACCACGCCACCGCGGTCGTCACCACCACCGACTTCGCGGTGGGCTCCCTCGCCACCGTCGCTTTGGATGGGCATACGGTGAGCGACGACCTGGTGCCGACCACCGGGGACCCCCGGGTGTTCGTGGAGGACGGCCGGGTGCTCCAGGTCAACGGCCTCGGCTTCGACACGGTGAGCGTGTTCCAACCAGGCGACTGGTCGGTTCCGGTGACCCAGTTCTCGGTCGGTGCGGGGACCAACCCCCAAGACGTCGCGCTGGTCGACGGCGAGCTGTTCGTCACCCTCTACGAGCGAGCGGAGATCGCCGTCTTCGACCTCGCCACCACCCATCGTAGCGGTACGGTGGACCTCGCCGCCTTCGCAGATGCCGACGGGCTGCCTGAGGCGGCCTCCATCGTCGAGTTGGGCGGTGCCCTGTACGTCGCGCTGCAGCAGCTTGATCGCGACAACGGCTGGGTGCCCGCTGGTGGCCGGGTCATCCAGGTCGACCCTACGTCCCTCGCGGTCACCGGGTCGTGGGAGGTCGGTCCGAACCCGACGCTCCACGAGCACCCGGCAGAGCCGGAGATGCTGGTCGTGCGCACCGGGACCTATGCCACCCTGAATGGCGGTCTGCTGGTACTGGATCCCGCCACCGGTCAGCCGGACTCCGTGATCCTGGAGTCCGCGACGCTCGGATATGCCATCGCCGACTATGTGGAGTCCCCGAGCGGCAACGGGCTGTTCATCGCGGAGCACACTGATTTCACCTACAGCGTGAAGTGCATCGACGCAGGTGGGGAGATCGCCCACGGGGAGACCACCACGGACTGGCTGGCCGGACTGGCCGTCAATGACCGCGGCGAGGCCTGGATTGCGCAGCGGAGCTTCGCCGGCACCGGAGGACTGGTCGTTTGGGACGTGGATACCTGCACCCGGCTCACCGCCACCCCTATCGACACTTCATTGCCCCCCTACCGGATCGCGTTCTACTGACCCGCCACCCCCTGCCAATCCTGCTCTTCGTCGTCGCCTGCGCGGGCGAACCGGACGCCTGCGAGGAGATGTGCATGTTTGCCACCGATCTCCAGGAGGCTTGCCTGGAGGAGGACGGTCTGTCGTGGTCCGATCTGGGCTACCAGGATGCCGAGGACCACACCGCGTGGTGCGAGACCTGGGTGTGGGAGCAGCAGATGCTCGACCGGGATGCCGGCGAGCGCGGACGGGTGGAGGCGATCTGCGCCGAGCGAGCGGAGTCCTTCTCGGGTGGCACGTGTGACGTCTACCAAGAGGTGGAGTGGCAGGCCGCTGCAAAGCGGCCAGCCCCCGTGCCCGTGCCCGAAAGGGCCTAGGGTCCGTCCTGCCCATCTCCCTGGCCGAGGTCTTCCCACCCGGACTCGGCGCGGTACTCGACCCGCTTTCCCAGTACGTCGGCCTGGTCCTCGGGAAACAGCGCCATCGTGAGCACGGTCTGTTCGACCCCATCCTCCTCGGATACCCTGACCATCTGCATCACCGCCGGGTCGCTCTCCCCGCTGACCTTGTCAGCGAGGCCCTCCAGCACCGGCCGTAGCTGGTCCATGCCCAACTCGGGGTCCAACTCCACATAGGCGATGCAGGGGTATTCCTCGCAGTCGACGGCTAGAAGCTCTCCCGCTTCGGTCTCAAGGAGGGCTTCCTGCAGACGTCGTTCGAAGGTCTCCGGCTCCAGGGAGGGGTCGACCTTTGCCGGCCACGCCACGGGTTCGCCCCGGGTATGCGCGAGTTGGCCACGAGTGAGGGCCTGCTCGAACTTCAGCTGTGCTAGCTCGGCCGCCAGCGCTGCGATGTGGTCCTCGGAGTCAGCAGGTCTCGTGCCGGTGCCCTCTGCAGTCACGGGGACGGTGCGGAGCACGAGACGGGGAGCGGCGTCGTGGACGACCTCGGCCGGGGGGGCACTCACGGTTCGGGTCTCTCCGGCGGCCACGGTGATGGGCTCGGCCTCCGGCGGGAAGATGCGTGCGCTTCCCTCGTAGACAGCGACGGTGATCACGGCTCCTGCGAAGGCTGCCGCCAGGTGGGTCTTCACGTTCATGGGATCCTCCTCCAGAGATACACGCGCCGACCCCCCACGGGGTTCCACCGACACCAGCGCCCGTCCGTCCACCTCCACCCGGACGTCCGCCACGTGCAGGCGGACCCGTCCGTCCACCTCGTGGAGGCGGACCCGTCCCTCCACCCCCTCACTTCCCTCCAGCAGAAGCACGTCGGCAGTGCCACGAGGCATCAGCAAGAGCAGCGCGGCGGCGGCCACCACCCAGCCGGCCATCGCGAGCCACGGAGCCGGGGATCGCGTGTGGCGCCTCTCGTGGATGGGGGGCAGGTGGTTCACCCGGTCCAGCACCTGCTGATCCAGGCCGTGGGGAGGAGGCTCGTTCTCCAACGCTGTGAGGTCCCCCTGCAGATGGCGCATCTCTGCCCATACCCGCGCCACTTCGGGCTCCTTGTCGATTCGGCGCCACAGGGCGTCCGCGTCGGCCTTCGAGAGATCCTCGTCGAGCAGGCGGGAGAGATCCTCGTGCAGACTCATCGGTCACCTCCCAGGAGTTGGGCGAGCCGGGCACGCCCGCGGTGGAGGCGTGATTTCACCGTCCCCAGGGCGACATCCTCTTCGCGAGCAAGGTCCTCGAGGGATGCCCCATACAGGTGGTGCATCACGACGACGCGGCGCTGTGGGTCTGGCAACGCCCCGAGGGCCCACTCCAGCCGAGCGGTGCGGCGGGACCGTTCGAGCACCTCATCCGCCGTTGGCAGCGGGTCTGGGATTTCCGTCATTGGGACCACCTGGCCGCGCACCTGGTGACGCCGGTGCAGGTCGACCAGGTGGCGGTAGGCGATCGTCACGATCCAGGTACCCAAGGAGGCCACCCCACCCGGATCGAACCGTGGTAGCGCCTCGAACACCTTGACCCACACAGCCTGGTAGGCGTCTTCCGGGTCGGCAGCGAGCCGGCGGCAGATCCCCCAGACCGTGGGCCCGTGTCGCGCCAGCACCTCCTCCCAGGCAGCACGGTCGCCAGCGACAGCCTGCAGGAGCCAGGGTTGGGCGGAACGAGCGGTGCGTGGCATGAAGCTCCCCATGGATCCTTACACGCCCCGCCAGGCCCGAGGTTCCCGATCGTCCCCTTTCCAGGTGACAGGATCCGTCACTGCCGTCGTGGCGGGTGGCCGTTGCAGGTGGTAAAGCTACCGGTTCACGGAGGATGGGGATGCGTGTACTCGGTAGCTTCGCTCTTGTGGTCACCCTCGCGGCCTGTGACTCCCCGATCACCTACAGCGGCTACCAGATGGAGCAGTACTTTCCCTTCGATGGGCTCCGCACCTGGGAGTACGTGAGCACGGACACCTCGCTTCCCTACAAGCTGGTGGCCACCCTCGACCCCAGCTTCACCACCGAGCAGGGCGGAGAGATCCAGGTGTTCCGGGTGTCCTATGACCGGGTTTGCGTGACGGAGGATGCGTGCACGGACGAGTGGGTGCGCGACGTGTTGTGGTCCAGTGACGGCACCTATGGAACCCGGATCTGGGGCTTCGATACGGCTGGTGGCACGGTGAGTTTCGATCCCTCCGTGCAGGTGACGGACGGCGAGATGGTCGCCGGCGCCTCCGTGGTCACCGACACCGGGGGCGACACCTGGACCTCTACTTTCGTCGGCGTGGAGACCTGCCCGGTCATCTGGACCCAGGAGTGGGGCGACCGCTGTGTCCACCTGCACCTGGACGATGGCGACGGCGACGACGACGGTGGCTCCTGGGTCGCGGGGCACTATTGGGTGATCACCAACTACAACGTGGTCGGGATGGAGCTCACCGACGACACGGGGCAGTGGCAGCTCTCCTATGCCACCTACGCCGTCGAGTAGCTTGCTCGGCGCCGCATGGGTCGGGGCTGACGAATGACGTTCCGAGACGAGCCGATCTCGAATAGAGTCGGCCAACTCCCGTCGCATGGTCGTGACAACCCTGGAGAAGCACCGATGTCCACCCGATGCCTGAGCCTCCTTCCGCTCGTCGCGCTCCTGTCGGCCTGCGCTCCCTCGGTGCGGGTGCCCGTGCTCCAGCCTGCCATGGTCGACGTCCCCGGAGACGTCCGGACCATCGGCGTCATCGACCGGAGCCGGCCCGCGAACCTCGGGGAGGGCATCCTGGGCGCGCTGGAGGGCGCGCTCACCGGCGAGGCCATCATGGGGGATCGAGAGGGTGCGGAGTCGGCGCTTCGCACGGTGGTGGCCACCCTGGAGGAGTCGCCACGGTACGACGTCGTCGTGCCCAACGTGAACAAGGACCAGACCGACTCCGGGATCTTCGACAAGGAGTTGGACTTCCGGATCGTGAGGCGGATCTGCCGCCGACACCACTGTGACGCCCTGTTGGCCCTGGAGGCGTTCGACTCCGACTCGCATCTCAACATCGATGGCGACCCCATCGACGGCGACAAGCAGTACACCGACGTGACCGTGTCCAGAGATACCCGAGTCCTCGCCGCGTGGCGCCTGTACGACGCGGACGAGGACCGCATCCTGGACGCGACCCGCGACTGGACCCGCCGCGAGACCTGGAACCACCACGGTGACACCCTGGCGGAGGCGCGGCGTGGACTGCCCAGCCAGGAGTACACCATCCGCTTTCTTGGAGACGTGATGGGCCTCGACTACGGTGCCCGAATCGCCCCTACCTGGTTCGACGTCACCCGGTACTACTACGGAAAGGGCAGCCTGGAGCTGAAGGAGGGGAAGCACTACGTCAGGGCGGCCGACTGGGATGGTGCTCGGAAGATCTGGCGCGGCCTGCTCGATGACCCCGACCGGAAGGTGCGCGGTAAGGCGCAGTTCAACATGGCCCTGGCCTTCGAGGTCGACGGTGCGCTCGAACGTGCCTTGGAGCATGCGAAGAAGGCGGCGGTGGACCTCCACAACGGGCGTTCTCGGGAGTACGTGCGCATCCTCGAACGGCGTATCCGGGACCAGGAGAGGTTGGAGGAGCAGCTCTCGGCGCCGCCAGCCACGGATGACGCTCCGCCCCGCAAACAGAAGCCAGCCGTCTACGCCCCCAAGTCCAATAAGAACCCCGAGTCGGACGAGTCGGACGATGACGAGCCAGCGACGATGACCCGGCCGCGGTAGCTAGTCTATCTTCCGCTGCCAGAAGAAGACCAGCAGGGGGAGCAGCACGAGTCCGGGGCCCGACGCGGCGTTGCCCAGGGTGAGGCGCCGGTGCAGCTCCTGGCGCGCCGCGGCCGTGCAGGTGAGGCAATCCCCGTCGTCGTCGGATTGGGCCACCACCCGCACCGTGTCCGGCGCGGAGTCGAAGGTGCCGTCGTTCACGACCAGCTCTGCCACGTAGGTGCCCGCGACAGCGGCGGTGAACCGAGGCAGCGGGGAGTTCGCGGCAGTGAGCGAGGCGGTTGCGCTCGTCGGTTGGCTGGTCAGCGTCCACTGGTAGCTGAGCGTTCCGCCGTCGGGGTCGTAGCTCAAGTCGCCGTTGAGTTGGACGGTGTCGCCCATCGACACCGCCTGGTCCGGGCCGGCATCGGCCACCGGGACATCGTTGGGCGCCTCGATGACCACGTCGACCTCATCGGTCGCGGTGAGGAGCCCGTCGTCGACGATGAGCTGAACGGTGTAGGTTCCCCCGCGGTCGGCGTAGAACTCGGGATCGGCGCGGCGGAAGTTGATGAGGGTGGAATTGGAGCTCGCCGGCTTGGCCATCATCTCCCAGAGGAAGCCGACCTCGTCCCCGTCTGGATCGAAGCTCGCCGAGCCGTCGAGTTGGATGACGTCCCCCACCGTCCCCGTCTGGTCCTGGCCTGCATCTGCCACCGGGTCCAGGTTGGCGTCCGCGGTGTCGGCCGTGTCGATGGGCTCACCGATCCCGGTGTCGTCGGGACCTACCGGGGGGATTCCGGTGTCCTCCTCCTCCGTCAGGAGGGGCGTCAACCCGGTGGAACAGGCGACCAGCATCGCAACTGCTGGCGCGAGGAAGCGCGACATGGGGAGGGTCTCCAGGGGAACCGGGCGAACATAGCACCCAGATTGGTCAGTCGCTGGGTTCCCTTCGGTCTTCGGGGCCGGGGTTTCCTTTGCCCACCGGTGCTGCGGGGAGGAGGGACAGGCGTGGACCGAATTCCACTGGTTCGAAGATGGCGATTCCCGCTGCCTTCCAGTTCTTGTAGGTGCGAAGGTGCTCGAGATACCAAGAGAGCGAATGGTCGCGACTGACCTGGGCGGATTTCATTCGGCTGGCGTGGCGCAGGGTAGGCGTCTCCGCGGGTACGGTGAATCCGAGGTGGGTGATCCAAATCGGGACCCAGGGCCGGTCTTCCCGTACCGTCATCACAATGCTGCCGGGCCGAATGCGGTCCACGGCCTCGATCGCAGCCTCCAATGGGAGGTAGTCGAGTCGCATTTCGCCTGTGGGCAGCTGCTCGTCGGTGAGCGCAAACAACGATCGACGGCCCCAATTCGCCCAAAGGGCGGGCGTCACCTCGCGGTGGTAGGACGCCACCACCCCGTACTCCGCCGTGGTCTCACGGAGCCATTGGTTCTCCAGTGCCGCCGGAAGCCACTGAAGCTCCATGAAGTGCCGCCGGGTCGCGTAAGCGTGCTCGTCACCGGCATAGCGAAGTCCCAGCCGGATGGGAGTCGCGTGCACCGGGTCGCCCGCCAGGCTGAGGGCCAGCACCTCCTCGACCAGGGTGAGGCAGTCGAAGGCGTCGTACCGGGCCAGCGGATCGGCATCCATGCCGCTCCCCTCGCCGAGTGGGTCGGCCATGTATGGCTGGCCGAGCAGGGGTTCCGAGACGGCCTTCATGCGTTCCGCCAGCGGGAGCAGGTGCGCGCTTCGGGCCGCATCGAGGACCTCGGCCGGGATCGACCCCTGAGCGGGGACCAACGCACCACTCGGCGCGGGTGTTGTCCGGGCTTCAGCCAGGATCTCGGTGTCCTTTTCCGGATCGCCCTGCGTGAACAGGTCCACCTCGGTGGAGCCTGGTGGGGAGGCGGCACGCGCCGGCAGCGCGAGGATCAGGAAGAGGAGCAACCGCGTCACAGTCCGATGCGCTGCCGGTAGCCCGCAGTCCTCTCCAATAGCCCGTCGATGGCGTCGTCGTCGGTGATCTCGTCCATCGCCAGCGAGAGCGCACGCTCGATGAGGTCTACCAGACCCTGGTTGAGGAGCTGGCGGTGCTCGGTCACGGGTCTCGCGTGCAGGTTCCGCATCAGCCGCGCCTCGGGGAGGCAGTTGTCCTTCGTGAGCTGCACGTCCATCAGCAGTGCCACGTATCGGTGGGGGCTGCCCTCGAGGAGGAGTTGGACGGTGGCCCTTCCCCGACCTGGGCCCTCGGAGGCGTCGAAGGCCGCGATCACCTCGCTCACCGCCGCGTTCGCGACCGCGATCTTGTTCAGCGCCTCTTCTTCGCTGAGGGGTTTGGCTCCAAACCGGGCGTGGGGCGCCTCCTCGACCTCGATGATCTCTTCCTCGGGCGACGGTCCCAGGTCCGCGACCTCGATCCGGTCGAGGTTGTGCTGCTCGGTGGAGAACACACCCTCCCCGGTTGCAGAGCGACTGTGGTCGTGATCTGCGAAGGCCTCCAACTCGACCTCGTCGAGATCCACATCGGGGTGGAGCAAGGAATCGATGGTCTGCGGGGTGGCCGCCTGGTCCTTGGAGAGCTTCTCCAGGCCTTCGACCTCTGTCTCGTCGATTTGGTCGCCCCAGGTCTCCGCGGCATGCTCCTGCCCCTCGGTTTCCTCCGGCACCACCTCGCCCACCGCTGCGTCCACGGGAGCCTCTTCGGGGGTCTCGACCTCTTCGGGGGTCTCGACCTCTTCGGGGGTCTCGACCTCTTCGGGGGTCTCGACCTCTTCGGGTGCCGGAACCTCCGCGGATTCCTCGGCGGCTTCGAGTACCTCCACTTCCACAGGTTCCTCGGCCGCTTCGAGCACCTCCACCACCACGGGCTCCTCGGCCGCTTCAGCCGCCTCCACTACTACGGGTTCCTCGGGTGTCTCGGCGGCCTCGGGTTCGAGCGCTTCTTCGGAATCCGTGGGCTCGCCTACTCCAGGAGCTTCGGTTCCTTCGGCGGGTTCACCCGCCTCTGCTGGCGCTTCGACCTGATCCTCTTCCTCCACGGGCGTGTGGGTTCCCTCCTTTGGGGGCTCATCCGGCTCGTCCCAGCCCACCTCCACCTCCACCTCCATCGGCGCGGTGGTGATCGGTGCCGGTCCGCCCACGGTCGGCCCATCGTCCTCGGCCTCGTCCTCCTCCTCCTCCACGTCTATGCCCTCGGGGGGCGCAGGGACCTCATCAGTCGGCCTCGTCCTGACCCTCGACCGGATCAGGTCGCCCAGCTTCCGAGGTTTGGGGGAGGGCTGTGAGACGACCTCCGTCTCCATCGAAGCGAGGTCGGTCTTGGGGGTGGCGAGGGGTCCCTCGATGATCTCGGTGGGCGCCGACTCATCGGGCGTGGTGGGGACCTCCATGGTCTCCATGTCCTCGA
>JAFDJI010000005.1 GCA_019307545.1 Deltaproteobacteria bacterium
CCCGACCTCGTCGTAGGTCATGCCGTCCATGTAGTGCAACACCACACACTTCTGCGTGGTTTCATCGGCGATCTGCAGGACCTTTTCCAGCAGGTCTCGCACGTGGTAGGGGGCCAGCGACGCATCGTGGTAGGGGATGGTGGGGAAGTCCTCGACCGGGTCCTCGGGGCGCCGGCGCCGGCTGCGGAGCTTGTTGAGGCAGGTCGTGGTGGTCACTTTGAACAGGTAGGTGGCAGGGCTCGCCTCACCGCGGAATCGGTTCCGGTAGCGGTGGAGCTTCAGGAAGATCTCCTGGGCGGTCTCCTGGGCGTCCGCGTCGTTGCCGAGCAGCGTTCGGCACCGGCCCAGGACCATGTCGCCGTAGCGTCGATACAGCGCCTCCACGTCCAACGTCGACGTTCTCCCTTGGACCCGCGCGGAAATGCCCACCACCGCGCGTGTTCCGGGGGATAGTACCGCGGTGGGGCAGGTCGCCAAGGAATCGGGGGGCATTGCACTTCCAGCAGCACAACGGTGCACCCGACTCGACACCGGAGCGCGAACAAAGCGCTACCGGTTGTCGGACCTACAGGGAGAGGATGATCTCCTGGAGCAGGGTCCGCATGTCCAGCGTGGTCTGCGCCTCGTTGTGGAACGAGGTGTAGATCACCGAGCCGTCCCCATCGTCGAGTTGGGCCGCGAGGGGCGCCCGCATGCTGGTATAGCCGTACCAGGGATCCCAGATCTCCACGGTGCCTTCGAGGAGTACGGAACCCTGGTGGTTGGCCTCCATGACGGCCCAAGAGGGCAGGTCGTAGTTCAGCTCGGCCGTGGAGGACCCGAGGCGGGCCACCATGGTCGCGTCGAGGACGGTCGCGGTGACGTACCCGCTCTCCCCGACGTAGGCGTCGCCAACGACGCTGTCACTGCCGTAGAAGGTGTTCATATGCGGCCAACCCGATTCGACGATGTAGTAGGCCCAGTCGGAGGCGTACACCGAGCCGCCGTTCGCGACGTAGTCCCGCAGGTTTGCGCCGATCTCGACCTGCCAGGTGCTCCAAGACAGGTCCATGCCGCAGTTGAAGAAGATGATGTCGTATTGCTCGAGTTGGGAGGGATCGCGGAGGAAGCCGGTGACCTGGTAGTCCCCGTCGATGATGTCGTAGGAGAAGCCGAGGGTGTCGAGCACGCCCTCGATGTGGTCGAAGGTGCCCGTGACCACTGCGATCTGTACCTCGCCCTGCTCGAGGCACTCCTCCTCCGGAAGCACGGTGATCTGGTCCGCCTCCACTGGGACGGTCAGCGTCAGCGAGAAGGAGCCCTTCTGGATGAGCACGTCCCACGTCCCTACCGGGATGCCTTCGAGGGTGAACCATCCATCCACGTCGGTGACCCCGGTGACCACGCCGGAGTCGTGGAGCACGGTCACGTCTGCTCCCACCAGCCAACTCGTGCCGTCGGGTCCACAGATGCGGCCCTCGATGCCCCCAGCGCCCTCGACCACAGGGTCGGCGGGGTCCTCGGGGCCGATGACATTGGAGTTGTCGGTGATTTCGTACTCAGAACAGCCGACCAGAGCGAAGATCGAAACCAAAGCAAAAACGCGGGCGACCATGGTACGCACCTCCGGCGACCGCGCCTTGTGCAACCTTCGTGCCGTGGGAGCCGACGCTGGGTGGGCTCACGGAGCAGTTTTTAACGGCCTCCTCGAGGTGGTTCGTGCAGCCCGAGCATGCACCGCGACATTCATGCCGCAGTTACCGGGCCAAGTGGGGCAGCCACGGGCAAGAGCTGGTGCTACGCTGGGCCCCCACGACCCAGCAGCGAACACCGGGGCGTGGAGGGGAGAGGGGTGTTCTGCATGCGACGTGCCAACCTGCTGTTGATCCTGGTCGGCGTCGGAGTGTCCTGTGGTTGCCGGGTGGACGAGGACTCGTTCGCACCCAGGTATGCGAGCGCTTGGTGCAACCAACTCGAGCGTTGCGACCGGGGTGACTTCGAATCCACCTACGAGGACATGGTGGAGTGTCGAGAGGACGTGGAGGCCGTCGTGGAGGACGTCCAGGCTCTGTTCGAGATTCTCGGCTGCGAGCTGGACGAGCGGGCGGCTACGGACGAGATCCGAGACCTGCGCCGTGCGAGCTGTGAGGAGTTCCACGAACGCGACTGGTCGGCCGACAACGATGCGGTCTGGGACTGCCGGTAGCCGGCTGTCGGGACTACGTCCGACCGCCTTCCTGGGAACCACACACCCGCAGCGCCTCACAGGGCCACAGGGCCTTGACCCGCATTCGACCGGGTTCTGGCTGGCCCTCTAGCACCACGACACCCCCACGATCGAGTTCGAATGCATCGGCGTGGGTCCGACGCCCGATGGTCAGCCACGCGACCAGTGCCGCCAGGAAGGGCCGGTGACCCACCATGCATACCTGCGGCGCGGTCACCAGATCGAGGAGATCGGCTTCGGGTGGGCGCATCAACAGAGCAGACCGGCGGGCCTCTCCATCCACGAGGGGAGTGAGGAGCTTTGCGGATTGCACGGCGCACAGCACGGGACTGTGGAAGAGGGCGTCGAACCGCATCCCGAGCCGTGACAGGGTCGTCACGGTGGAGGCGAAGTGCTCACGGCCCGTGGCGGTGAGCGCCATGGCCGTATCGTCAGTGGGGTCCATCCTTGCCCGCCCGTGCCGCACCAGGACCAGGGTCCGCTTCATCGGGTCTCCCACTGGGCCTTGCGGGCCATCAGCGCGCTCACTGCCTCCAGTGGATTGGTGCCGTCGGAGATGGTCACCAGTGCCTCGGTAAGCGGCATCTCTACCGCGTGGCGCCCCGCGAGGGACACCAACGCCCGCGCTATCGATACCACGCTCGGGAGCCGTTTGAGGTCTCCACCCTTTGCCAGCGCCTGACCCGCCTCGTAGCTCGGGTGTCCGGGCCGTCCCTGCGCGGCCACCAGGTCCCCGACCCCCGCCAGGCCGGACAGGGAGGACCCCGTACCCCCCATCGCCCGTACCAGGCGGGCATTCTCCTCGATGCCGCGCGCCACCACCATGGCGTGGATCCCCACCCCAGCGCCGCCGAGATTGGTGGCCAGGCCCAACATGCAGGCGAGGACCACCACCGCGGCAGCGGCAAGCTGGATCCCGACCAGGTCATCGGACTCGTACACCCGATACCGTTTCGAATGGAGCGCCTCGACCAGCATCGCGCGAACCTCCGCGAAGGGGCTGGCCACCACTCCGGCGCACAGGGAGCCGTTGAGGATCTCGTCTACCGGCGCCGGCCCTGCGAGCGCGCCCACCCGTACCGATGCGCATTCCTCCCGGACCACATCGGCCAGCCACAGACCACTGTTCGGCTCCAGACCACGGCCGGCGACCACGATCCGGTTCCCGGGTCCCGGCTCCGCGAGGCGAACCGCCTGCCGCACCTCGGACGCACTGGTGGCGACGACGAGCAGGTCGCAGGACTGCGCCACCTCGGGGGGGTTCCGCGTCGAGGGGAGGATGTGGGGAGGCTTCTCCTTCTTGTCCCGGTAGGCGATGAGGGGCTCGTTTCCGGCCGCCATCGCCAATCGGGCCAGTGCTTGACCCCAGCGGCCGCCACCGAGGATACCGACGCGCATCACTCCTCCTCCTCCGGTTCACGCTCATTGGCAAACAGCCCACGGTGGTCGAGCCGATTCCGGTAGTAGAGGCACAGCCTCGGGTCCTCGATCACCAACTCGGCGCCTCGAACAACCAACGCATGGGAGCGGTGGTAGACGCCGAAGCGGTGCAGGGCCTGATCGAGGACCTCCTCCGCGGTTGGGGGCAGGAGGGTGTCCCACCGTCCCTCCGTCACGCCCCGGTCGACGACACCCATTGCCCAGCGCAGGCGATCGGCGAACCGTTCCCGGGAGAGATGCCGCGACAGGGCCGGGACCCGCACCAAGCGGAAGGGATCGCGGCTCCCGATTCGCTCTTCGAGCAACGTCCAGGCCACCCAGGCGGAGAGATGGGTCGCCATCACGGCGGTGCCGCGCGGGTAGGCGCCGGCGAGCGTGTCCGCCAGGCGGTCGGTGTAGCACCGGTCCCGCTGCGGGTCCCACTCCACCTTCCCCTCGTGATCGGTGACGTAGCGACGCCGGTCGATCGACTGTTGATGTCGCTCTGCTGCGTCTGCCGATACCGGGTTCCCGAGGCAGTCCATGGGGTCGCCGAAGTGGACCACCACCGAGTCGTCGAGGTCCAGCACGCGCCGGGCGAAGTTCGCCACCGTCCGCGGCTCGGCGAACTCGTCGTCGGAGATGATGTACCTGTGCTTGCCTTCGCGCTCGAGGTGGTCCTCGATGAGGGTGTTCGCCTCCAGAACCAGCTGGAAGGTCAGCGTGGCAGGCACGATGTAGACATCCGGGTTCTCGCTTCCCTTTGCGAGCATCTCCTGCCAGGCGACCACGCCGGTGCCGAGGAGCCCCTTCTTGATTGTGGTCTCCAGGTGCCCACTCCGAGCACGGGTACCCCCCGGAAAGAACAGCGAGTGGTGGTGCGTGACCAGGCACCGGATCGAGTAGTCCTTCAACACGTCCTTGTAGAGCCGCGCGCGCTTGGTGCGGTCCACCGTGTACGCGCCGAGGCGGCGCAGGAAGAACCCCATCACCGGGTTGGAGAACAGGTTGAGGCCCGCCCCGTACACGAAGGGCGGCAGTCCCACGAGGTGCAGGGCCAACCCGATGAGGGGGCTGTCGAGGTTGGAGACGTGGGTGGGGGCGAGGATCAGGGTCGCCTCGCGGGACAGGTCTCGGAGTAGGGCGGTGTTGCCCCGCACATCGAACCGCGACCCCAGATCCAGATCGCGCGCCTCTCCCGCCAACCACCGGCGCATCGAGGGTCGCCTGCGCTGGGACAGGAGGCCGGTGAGGGCGCGAGGCAGCAGCCGCGTCGCGAACCGGTACATCCGGGGGTCGAAAATGCCGTGGATCTCATCGCCCCAGGCCAGGACCAGGGACATCGCCGCGTCGAGCTGTCGCTGTCGGTCTCCCCGAACGAGGGCTTGTGCCAACACGTCCAGACGCTCGCGCTCTCCTTCCTCGGCCTGGCGGCGCTCCAGACGGTGACGCTCCTCGTACAGCGCGTCTTCGAGCAGCTCGGCGAGGGCACCGTCGGGCAGGCGGTCGAGGCGCTCACGACCGCGCCGAACGAGGTCGCGCAGGACGAGCTGCCTGGGCTGGGGGTCGTACAGCCCCGTCGAGGGCTCCGCGTTCATACCCACTCCATGAGGGGACAGCGCTGGGGGAGTGTACTACTCCAGCGGCGGTTGGGGGATAGCCCGCAGTGCGCCGCCCTCCTGGGCGGGCTCCACCAGCTCTTGGGCAAAGAGTACCGCACAGTAGTCGAGGAGTTGGTGTTCTCCCAACGAGAGCCTGGCGGCGAGGTCCGGGATGGGGGCTTCACCCCCTCGTCGCAACTCCTCGAGGATGCGCAGGGAGGGCTCTGGCAGGTTCGTCAGGTCGAGCTTCTCGCGCAGCTTGTGATGTCTCCAGGCGTGGAACCGGCCGATGATGCCGGCAGGGAGGCCACGGGCCTGCTTCCACCATTTCCTCGCCAGCTCCGCCTGCCCCCCGAGCGCGGTGATGAGGGTCATCGCGTCCTCTGCGCTCATCAGGGGCGGGGTGGTCTGTAGCGCTCCCGCCTCCGCGAGTGCCGGGATCGCACGCTCACTCCGGAGGAGGATCAGGATGCCGAATCCGGCGTGGAGGCTCTCGCGAGCCACGTCCACCGCCCCGTCCTGCTCGGCCTCGAACCGGCAAACCGAGGGCCGCTCCGCCCCGGTGACGGACGCCAGGACGACCTTGGGGGAGGCCTCCCGCAGGTGGACCAACCCCTCGCGTCGCGCGGCCTCCACCGCCTCCTCGATCAAGGTGTTTCGGCCGCACCCGGGGGATCCGTACACCACCACCACCCGGGTCCCCCCGTCGGCCACGCTGACCACCGCGTGGCGGAGCAGGTCCCGGGTCTCGTGCATCCCGAGGATTGGGCGGGAGGCACGAGAAGTGGGCACCGCTTGCAGCGCGCGCCGGACCTTGCCCAGGTCGGATGGCCGGCGCTCCGGGCTTCGGGCGAGCAGCTTCATCACCGCCTGTTCGAGCAATAACGGGACCTCGGGCGCCCAGGTGGAAGGCGGCACCGGCAGGCTCACCATAGGCACATAGGTCAGCGCGGCCGGGTCCTTTGGGCTGAAGGGCATTCGCTGGGTGAGGCAGCAGTAGAGCATCGCGCCCAGGCTGTACAGGTCGCTCGCCGGAGACGGGCGTGCACCACGCAGCAACTCGGGCGCGGCAAAGCCGAGGGTTCCGCGGAACTCGGGATCCGGGTCGTCCTGCAGCGTCGCCACGCCCAAGTCGATGATGGTGGGCTGGCCAGCGTCGTCCACCAGCACGTTGGACGGCTTGATGTCGCCGTGGATCACGCCATGCTCGTGCATGTGCTTCAGACCGTCCACCAACTGCATGGTGGGGCGCATCAGCTCTTCGATCGAGTGGCTCTTCGCCCACTGGTCCATGGGCTCGCCCCGAACCCACTCCAGGACCAGCCAGGAGTTGTCCGGTCCGCGGTCCATGAGCCGGACGATGGATGGATGGTCCACCTTGCTGAGTGCACCCGCCTCCGCCGCCAACCGCGAGTAGTCCTTGGCCTCGCGGGCGCGCTTCACAGCGATGTCCACCTCGAAGGGCCCCTTGCCGAGCCAGACCTCGTTGCGTTGGCCAGACCACACCAGGCGCACACAGCGGTAGGGGCCAACGTCGGGAATGGGGGCAATCGGGTCGGAAGGTGCCACGGCCGCCCAGTGTAGCAGCGCGCGAGGTCGACGGTGAGCACCGTCGCTTCGGCCCCGTGTTAATGCCCGGCACCTGGCGGTGTCGCGCGGAGGCCGACCTGATCTCGGACCCCGATCTCCACGTTGTCCTGTACCACCCCGAGATTCCCCCCAACACCGGGAACATCGGGCGGCTGTGCGTGGGTGTGGGCATCGCGCTTCATGTGGTGCACCCGATCGGATTCTCGATGGACGAGCGGAACCTGCGCCGCGCTGGGCTCGACTACTGGAAGCACGTCGACCTCATGGAGCACCCCGACGAGCCCGCCTTCTGGCGGTGGGCACAGGGCCGGCGGCTCCACCTGTTCTCGTCTCACGGCGACCGCCCGTACACCCAATGCCGATTTCAGGTCGGAGATGCGCTGCTCTTCGGCCGCGAAACGGTTGGACTTCCCAAAGAACTCGTCGCCGAACAGGGGGCCTGGCGCATTCCCATGACCGGGCCGACCCGGTCCCTGAACGTGTCGAATGCAGTGGCCGTGGTCGTGTACCAAGCGCTGCAGCAGGTACGTTCGGAGATGTTCGGGGGCTAACCTGCACTTCCCATTATTCTGGAGCCCGAAGCCCGTGGCCTCACACGCCTATTCGTCCCGAGTATCCATCGTGCCATCGCCATCAATGTCCCGCCCGGTCTTGATGACGCGCCCCTCATCGTCGAACCGCTCCCAGTAGTCGACGCGGCCGTCCCCGGTGGTGTCGCGTTCCTTGCGCTCGATCTTGCCCTCCGTGTAGTAGCTCCACACGTTGGTGAGGCCGTCGTAGTCGGTATCCGCCTCGGACATCACCCGATGGCCATCGCGGTAGTGATCGATCCAGTCGAACTGCCCATCGAAGTCTCCGTCCATCTCCTCGCGGATCAGGTTTCCGTCGTCGTCGAAGTAGGAGATGACGTCTACGTGGCCGTCGAGATCGAGGTCCACCTCCTTGCGCACCAGGAGCCGAGGCGCGTCGCCGCGGTCCTTGTAGTAGTTGTGCACATCGGCTCTGCCGTCGGCATTGAGGTCCACGTCCTGCAGGATGAGGCCATCGGTGGTGGGTCGTTCCCAGATGGCAGGCTGGCCCGCGCTGGCGACCGGGGAGGCGGGCGGGTTCTTCTTCCCCCCGCACGCGACGAGTACCAACAGGGCTGCCACCGGGACGGCACAATGCATACGCGAGGCTACCTCGGAGTGCGATGGGAAGCATCATAGTTCACAAGTGGACCGACGCAACTGAACGCGATTTCCTTCCAGAACCGGCTCCCTGCCCAAGACCTTACGGCCACTGGAGGAGCATTGGACCACCTCGGGCGTGCGGCCACCGCTCGTGCTACGGTTCCCACGTAGCGGGGAGTTCAGAGGCGGTGAGCGAGGCTTCGACCACGGGCAGGCTGATCATCGTCGACGATGAGCCCATCATTCTCGACCTGCTCGCCTCGGTGTTCGCCGATTCGCCCTGGGAGGTGGTCGCATGCGCCACCGGGACCGAGGCGGTGAAGGCGATGGACGAGGAGGGCGTGGATGTCCTTCTCACCGACAAGAACCTCCCCGACGTGGGGGGGATCGAGCTGATCCGGCATGCTCGCGTTGTACAGCCCGACGCCGAGTGCCTGATCATCACGGGATACCCGAGCATCGACACCGCGGTGGCCGCCATGCACCTGGAGGTCTTCGACTACATCATCAAGCCGCCGAAGGACATCTTCGACGTGCGGCGCAAGGTGCAACAGGCCTTCGAGAAGCAGGCGATAGTCCGCGAGAACCGGAACCTCACCGACGACCTGCGGACGAAGAACCGCGAGTTGGGAAAGACCCTCCTGCAGATGCGGGATCTCCAAGCGGAGCTCATCCAGTCCGAGAAGCTGGCGGGAATCGGGACCCTGGCCGCCGGCATCGCCCATGAGATCAGCTCGCCGCTGTTCGGGATCATGGGGCTCGCGGAGGCGATTCGGGAAGAGGACGAACTGGAGCTGGTCCGCGGATACGCCGCCGAGATCGTGGAGTACACCCAGAACATCCGTGATGTCGTTCAGGATCTTTCTGGCTACTCACGCACTGCTGACAGGGAGTACCTGACCACTGTGGCCCTGGCCCAGGTGATCGAGGACGCTGTGCGCCTCGTGGCCCGGAGCTTGAAGTTCGGCGAGGACCGGGTGGAACTGTCCCTCGAGGAAGGACTCTACCTGCAGGCCCGTACCAGCGAGGTGCAGCAGGTGTTCGTGAACCTGGTGAAGAACGGCGTGGAGGCGGTCCTGGAGGGCGATGCACACGCGTCGGGTCGGGTGCGGGTTGCGGCGGGCCGAGGGCCGTCCCACATCTGGGCCAGCGTCAGGGACGACGGACCCGGGATTCCCGAGGATCGACATGCGATGATCTTCGACCCCTTCTACACCACAAAGGCGCCCGGCCGAGGTACCGGGTTGGGGCTGAACATCGTCTACCGCATCGTGACCAAGTACCGGGGAAGTGTGTCGGTGGAGAGCGCTCCCGGGGCGGGGACCACCTTCCACGTGCGGTTTCCCGTCGAGCCGCCCGAGGTCTGATGCGGTTGTGGATCCGCATGGCGCTCGTGATGGCTGTGGTCGCCATCATTCCGCTCGTCCTCATGGGAATCCGGGCGATCCAGATCTCCACGGAGGAGTCCGTACGCAGCAGTCGAGAAATCGTGCTGCGGGATGCCGATGCCTTCGCGACCTTCGTGGACACCTGGATGGCGGACCAGGCCCAGGCCGTCGCGGGCTTGATGCAGATCCTCCCTGTCGAGGGTCAATCCAAGGACCTGCAGGAGGCCCTCCAGAAGTCGATCTACCTCGCGGTCCCCACGGTGGTCACCGTGGTGTTGGTCGATGAGGACGGCGTCCCCCTGGTCCCCCCGCTCTTCCTCACCGAGCCCGGTGCGCTCGGGTCCACCACCGAGGGCCGGGGCGCCGGGTCCGAGGTGCGCGCCTCCGAGCTGATCGAGCGGGTACCCCTCACCGAGGCCCTCGCAACCCGCTCCCACCTGGCCTCCGCCGTGGTCGGGCACCCCTACCTTCCACCCGGTGGCACCTCGGTGTCCGTGCCGGTCGGGGCGACCGGACCCTTCGGCGAGCCCCTGGTGCTAGGTGCCGAGGTCTCGCTGGAGGTCGTGGAAGCACTGCTCCGGGAACAGGCGAGCGCAACCCACTCCGTCGCCCTGCTGACCTCGGCGGGTGAGGATGTCATCGGTGGGCAGCACGAGCTGATCGACGCCCAGCGCCTCCAGCCCCTCCTCACCACGCGATCGAACATCTCCTACGCGCTGGCCGACGGCCGGGAGGTCCGCGGCGCCGTGGCCCCCATCCCTCGATTGGGGTGGTCGGTCGCGGTGGTGGAGCCGGCAGAGGTGGCGGAGCGCGCGGCCCTCGGCATTCGAACGCGCACGACCTGGGTGCTGTTGGCAGCCGTGGCGCTCGCACTGGCCTTCGGAGCAGTCCTGGCCCGCACGGTATCGGAGCCCGTGGCCCGGCTGCGCGAGGTGGCGTTGGCCGTGGCAGAGGGGGAATACGGACGCCGTGCCCCGGTGTATCGAGGAGACGAGATCGGTGAGTTGGCAGAAGCCTTCAACCACATGTCAGTCCGGCTCAAGGAGAACGAAGACGCCCTGGTCGCACAGCAAGGCGAGATCGAGGCCTTCAACCGGGACCTCCAGGAGCGGGTGGAGGCGCGCACCCGGGAATTGCGGGAAACCCAGCAGCGCCTGGTTCGCTCGGGGCAACTTGCCGCGGTGGCCGAGGTGGGCGCGGGCCTGGCACACGAGCTGAACAACCCCCTGGCGGCCATCCTGGGACTCACCCAGGTGTTGCGTCAAAGCTACCGCGGGACGCCCGAAGACAAGTCCCTGGAGCGCATCGAGGGACAGGCCGAGCGCTGTCGGCAGGTGGTGTCCGCCATGCTCCAGCTCACCGCGGGCGAAGTGGACCCGGTACAAGCCGTTGTGATAGATCTCAGGGTGATCCTGCGCGATGTCCTGGAGCTGGTGAAGGGGTCGTTTCGCCAGCGTGGAGTCACTTTGCAACTCCAGGAGCCCGATGCGGCTCTCCTCGTGCGAATCCACCCGATTTACGGCAGCCGTATCCTTGCGCAAATCTTCAGCTCGGTGCGTGCAGGGCTGGAGGAGGGGGCGATCCTCCGGGTCTCGGCGGGGATGGTGGGCCGTGAGGTCGCTATCGACCTGGACCCGGACCGGCCGGTGGCCATCGGCAGCGCGCGCGACGACTGGATGGCCTCCGGGATGGCTCTATGGGTGGCCCGACACCTGCTGGATCAGGTCGGAGGGCGACTGGAAGAACCCCTTGCGCCGCAGACCCGTTGGCGCGTCCTCCTCCCGGGAGCGTGAGTGAGACGTCTGGTGGTCCCGGTCCTCGGCCTGATCGTCTTGGTGGCGGCCTTCCTGGCCACCCTTGCGAGCCTCTCCGAGGGGAGCACGGACGTCGCCTTGGTGCTCACCGAGGTGGCCGGTGAGGTGACCATCACCGATGCCGGGCTCGAGACCAGCGCAGCGCAGACGGGGATTCGGGTGAACCCGCTGGACCGGGTGGCCACCGGCGAGGACGCCCGGGCGGTCCTGGAGTTGGGACATGAGACACGCATCCGTCTGGGCCCGGTGTCCTCCATCCAGGTCAACGCCGTGGACGAAGAAGGGGTGGAGATCGAGTTGGAGGAGGGTGCACTGCAGGCAACGGTGCGACCCGACTCTGGGTCTCTACGCCTGTCCAGCAGGGGCCGGGAGGCCTTGATCACCGACGGCGACATCTCCATGGGAGTACTGCCCGACGAGATGTTGCTACTCGAATCCACACGTGGTGACGCCATGCTCGCGGGCATCATCGGCGCTTCGCTCCTGCAAGAGGGGGAGCGCCTCGTCGTCGGTCGGGAGGAGCACGCCGAGATCGGACGGATACCGGAAGAACTGTTGCTTGCGGTACAATGGCCCGAGAATCCCCGCACCCGGAAGGAGACGATGGAGATCCCCGGAAAGACGGAGCCGGGGGCGAGGGTACGCATCACCGGCAGTGCGGGCGTGACCGAGGTCCGAGCAGACGAACAAGGGGCCTTTCGCGTTGAGGTGCCCCTGTACGAGGGCGAGAATCCGGTGCGGGTGGAGGCGGTCGATCTGCTCGGCAACAGCGTGGAGGTCCGGGGGGTCCTGGAGCGAGACCAGAGCGGGCCGACCTTCCGGGGGGGCGTGGAGTACGGGCCGTGATGTGGTGGGTGCTCGCCGTGTCGGCCTGGGCTGCCAACGTGGAGGTGGTGGCGACCGCGGGAGCGCTCCATCCAGGGGTTCCCGCGCAGGTGCTCGTCGCGGTCACCGATGACAGTGGCGCTTCGCCAGACCTCCCTCCACGGGTGGAGGTCGCGGGCGGTACCCAACGCTACGACGGCGTGGTGGCGTCCGGGATCTGGTCCTACCTGGTGGTGCCCCCGGCTCGCGGCGAAAATGTTCGCTTCGACGTGACCGCGCTCGGCGTGATCACCACCCGCCTGGTGCCGATGGAGCCCCTCACCACCTCGCCGCTCCAGGTGCCGCGTCGTGTGGATGGGCTCGCGGGGGCCGAACAGATCTCCTTCCGCATCACCGGAGAGGACCTGCCACCGCCAGACGCGGTGCGAGTGGCCGTCGCGTCCGGCTCGGTGCAGCGCGTGGAAGCGGTGGACGGCTCGCTGGAGGTGACGGTTACCCCCGGATCGAGCCCCTACCCCCGGTATGTCCCAATGGCCGTGTTGGACCTTCGGGGGGACGCATTGCCCGTCTGGAGCGGCCTCCGCCTGCGGACCCGACCCCGCATCGCGCTCCAGACCGAGCCGGGGACCACGCTGTCGCTCACGGTGGGGAGCCGCGCTTATGGGCCCTTCGAAGCAGATGCCGAAGGAATCGTGTCCGCGGTGGTGGACCAGTACCCCGGGGAAATGGTTGCCCAGGCGGTGTTGACCGATGACCTGGGCAACGAGACGAACACCTCCCTTCCGCTGTCCAGCCACACCCTGCCCGCCATGGTGGCGCTCCCGACCGGCCCCATCGTCCCGGGTCGTCCACCCCCGGTGGTCTACCTGGGTGCGGTGCACGGAGATGGCCACCCGTGGGAGGGGGCGACGCCGGCGTGCCGGACATCGGCGTATGGGGACCTCGAGGTGCACCGGCTGGCCCACGGGGAGTGGATACTGCCCCTCACCGAGCTGCGCATCGGCCTGGCGCAGGAGCTGCGCATCCATTGCAGCCTCGGCGGGGCGGCGGAGTCGAGCTTCCGGGTGGACATAGCGGAGGGTCTCGCCAGCCGGCTCCGGCTCCGCGTGTGGCCCGAGGAGCTGTCCACTGACTTCCCGGTGGCCGAGCTCCAGGTGATCCTGGAGGACGCCAGGGGGGAACGCATGCCCGTCGAGGGTGTGGTCGTGGACGCCGAGCGCGGCGAGGTGGAGATGGAGCCCACCTCTGGTTTCGTGGCCCGGGGCGAGTACCAGGGGGCGGCGGCCGTGGAGGCAGGCCAGGACGTCATCCGCGCCCGATACGAGCTTCCGCCCGGCAAGGGTTTCGTGAGCCGGCTGTTGGTCGGTCACGGTCGGGTTCCCCACAGTGGCGACGTAGAAGTGCACGGCCGAGCACTGGATTGGGAGGGCCGCCCCTTGGAGGGGGTCGACCTCTCCCTCGGAGCGGGATCCGGTCCGGCCTACGCCACGACAGGGCCGGACGGCTGGGCGACCACCACGGTGCCGCTGCCCGTGGGGAACGGGCCGGTGGTTTTCGAGGTTCGCCATCCCAGATACACCCGCCGCACCATCGCGCTTCGTGGCTCGGAAGCCCTCGCGGGTCCTGGCATTCCCGAGCTCGCGGCCTCGAGGGTGATCCCGATCACGGCGGGGGTGCCGACCCAGATGTACGTGACCGTGAACCCCACCACCCTCTACACCGGACGCAACGCGGTTGCGGTGGTGCACATCGCAGTGGTGGACCGCACCGGCAACCCGATTCCCGACGCGAATATCGTGTTGACCGCGACCGAGGGCACCGTGGGTCCGGTGGTGCCCGATCCGGAGGGAGGCTATCGCGCCGAGTACACCCCCGCTGCGGGGGACCGCCCCCGCGAGGTGGGCCTGTCGGCGCGCTACGAGGGCGCCACCGCGTCTGCACACCTGTTGCTGGAGCCCCGTCCCGTGGGCCGCGCGGCAGGCATCGGCTTCGGGGTGGTGTCCAATTTCGGCCGCATCACGTCTCCCTTCCTGTCCGTGGACCTGGACTGGCGGACGCCCTGGTTCGGCGGCTCACTGGTATTGAGGCTGGGCGCTGGCACCTATGGCGACGTCGCAGAGGTCGACACGGGTCTTGGGGAGGACGTACGCATCCGTCTGGTGATGGTCCCCATCACCGTGGGGCTCCTCGGACGTCGCGAAGGGGGCGGACGTGCGTGGTGGCTGGGCATCGGCGGGGTGCTGGCGCCCTATCGCAACGAGTCCTGGTTCGGCGACGACCTGGCGACGCGAGGGGTGGGCGTGCTCCCTCCGGGCCTGGTGCTCCTGGGCGGGTTGGGGCAGCGGTTGGGTGGCGGAGAGGCCATTGTGGAGCTGAGGGCGATGACGCTGTCGAGCCCGGGTGGCCCGGCCACCTACCAGGGACCGGTGGGCGGATTCCTCGGCATCGTGGGCTACCGGCTAATCTACTGATCGGTGAGGGTGAGTCTGGAGACAGCTTTGCGATGGTTGGTGACTGGGACGCTCCTCGTGGCGGGGTGCATCGTCGACCTGCCCGCACCCGCGCCCACCGACGTGGTGCCGTCCTGGGGCTACAACGGCGAGGACACCCTGGTCACCATCGCCGGCGCCCATTTCTACCCCCAGGTGGAGGTGGACGCGACCGGGGGAAGTGAAGCGCTCGTGAACGCTGGATTCTCGGTGTCCCTGGAGGGAGGAGGGGACACCGTGTCGCTGTCGGGGGTGAGTCTGCAGGATTACCGGCACATCCAGGCCATCGTCCCCGCAGGGGCCAACCCAGGCCTCTACGACGTGGTGGTCGAGGGTCCCACCGGGCGGATCGGCCGGGCCGAAGACGTGTTTACGGTTTCCGACACCCGAGCCGACCGCATCGTCGTCGACAGCGAGACCGTGGTCTACGAGGTATTCGAGACCGCGTGGGTGGAGGTGTTCCTCGTCGACCCCGAAGGCGAACGGGTACTCGCCGACCTGTCGGTCGTGGTGATCGTGACCGACGACGTCGGAGCGGTCGTCACCACCTTCGAGGACGACGGACTCGAGGACCAGCAGCCCTTTGCCACCGGGTACGGTATCCGGGGCCGGCTTGGCGACGACGGGTACGCGCTGGTGGGCTTGGCGGTGGGGACCCCGAACACGGTAGACATCACCGCTGCTCCTGGCCTGGAGGACTCCGCGGTGGCGGAGGGGATCCTGAAGCTGCTCTTCGAGCCCGGCTCCGAGTTGGCGTTGGAGATCGATCTGCCGACGAACGACTTCCAAACCACTGCCGGGACTACCTTTCCGGTAGACCTCACCCTCCTCGATCAGTACGGGAACCCGGTCGAGAACCAGAACGAGATCGTGCTGCTGAAGAACGCGTGCGAGACCTGGGTGGACGCGGTCCAGATCCTGAGCACCGCCCAGGTGGACGTCACCCTGCGCGAGATGACCGGCACCACCGCCTGCCCGGTGGACCGGATCCTCTCCGTCTCCGGGCCCTTGGGCCAGTCCGACGACATCACCGTCCTGCCGGGCCCCACCCACGAGTTCGAGGTCCTGACGACCCCCGACGTGGTGGTGGCCGGAATGCAGGACCTGAATGCCTTCCTCACCCCGGTGGACGCGTGGGGGAACCGCGTAAACTGGACCGGGAGCGAGTTGGTCCTCACCGACAGCATGGGCGGGGTGGGGGACTACGAGTGCATCTCCAGCGCGACACCCTTCTGTACCGTGCAACCGCTCGTCGCGGGCGACGCGGTGGTGTTGACGGTGGAGGACGACAGCGGGATCACCGGGACGTCCAACCCCTACCAGGTGCTACCGGCGGACCCGGCGGAGTTGGCGGTCGTCGTGGATGGCACCCCCACCCAGGCCGGTGTCCCGACCGCCGTGACCCTGTGGGTGCGCGACACCTACGACAACGTCATCGACGACCAGACCTGGGGCGCCGGAGACTTCGCCTTCTCGATGGAGAACGACACGCCGGATTGCGTGATCGATACGCCGCCGGGTGACGGCAGCATCGCTTTCGGGTGCACGTTCTCCCTGGCGCGGACGGACGCGGTGCTGGAGGTCACCCTGGTCGACCCGGAGTTGGCGGGGTCTTCCGATCCGTTCGAGGTGCAGAACGGGCCGCTGGTCGCCGTGATCGTGGAACCGGCGGCGGCGACGGTGGAAGCGGGACAACCGCTCGCCATCGATTTCAGCGGGTTCGATGCCTGGGGGAACCCCTACCTCGACCAGGTGGACCCCGTCCTGGACCTCGCCAACACCGGTGGCACCGTTTCGCCCACCCAGGTCACCCTGGGCACCACCGGTGAGGCGACCGAAGACGCGGTCTTCACCCGGGCCGGGACCACCCAGGTCGTCGCGTACCAGGGTGGCGTGGAGTTGGGCCGATCCGAGACCATCACGGTCCAGCCCGCCGACTCGGAGACCCTGTTGGTCCGGGTGGGGGCGCCGTGGGTATGGGTGGATGCCGTCGTGGAGCCCGAGGTGGAGGTGGTGGACCTGTACGGAAACCGCACCTTGTGGTCCGGGACCGTGACGCTGACCGCCCTCTCCGGGAACGCGCCGCAGTCCAATGTCGCGGTGAGCAACGGGTTCGGGACCGCATCCATCGTGTGGACGGCCCCCGACCTGTCGGAGAAGGTCCAGGCCACGGAATCGGGCGGCCTCGCGGGGGAATCCGCCGGATTCGCGGTGGTCAAGGACTGCGGGAACGACGACCCGACGGCAGTGGTGTCGTTCGGGGGGTACTCGGAGGCCATCCTCTGTCAGGACCCGGGCACCGGCGAGGCCGTCCTCTTGGCCTCCCTCGAGGACTCCCTCCAAGGGGCCAGCTCGCTGTATTGGTACGCGGTGCGCGCGGACGGGCGTGCACAGAGTTCCTTCTCGGATCACGAGCTGCAGTTGACCCTCTCCGATGCCGGCCGCTACGACGTCGAGGCCCTGGTGGCGGCGCTCGACGGTTGTGCCGATGCCGTGACCGCCGACGCGTGGGTCGGTCCCAATGACGGGGAGCCGGTGGGACCGGTCGTGCTAACGGCCAACGATGGCTCGATCGATATCGGGAGCGAGACGGAGATCAGCGTGGACGGCGTGACGGACTGCACCCGCGACGCCGCTGTCGGAGGTCGGCTGTTTTTGCGGACCGATCGGGGCACTCTCGGGGGAGTGGCGCAAACCGGGGCCGGGTTGGCGGTGACCCTGGGCAGCGGTGGAAACGCCAGCGTCACCCTGGACGCATCCGCTGCGACCACGGACGGGCTTGCTACGGTGCACGCCTGGGTGCCCACGGAGTCGGCATCCGGGGAGGAAACGGTGAGCCTGGTCGGCGACAACCAGCACCCGACCGTATGGGCGCAGAGCCCGGCCGGGGACACGGCGGGCACCGTGGACACCGTGGTCCTCGGCTTCTCCGAACCACTCCTGGGGACCACGGTGATTCCCGGGAACTTCACCGTGACCGGTCCGACCACCCCCACGGTGACGGCGGCCGTCCCCAGCGCGGACGGTGACGAGGTGACCCTCGACCTGGACCCGGCGGTGGATGCGGGCGCGGGGACCTGGACGGTCACCGCCTCCCTGGAGCTCAGAGACCTGTCGGGCAACAAGCTCGATGGCGCATGGACTGGGCAATCCGCGGACTACGTCGGCACCTTCGGTGATCTGACCCCCGCCGTGGACCCCGTGAGCGGGTGCATCCCGGACCTCCCCGTGTTCCGGCCAGATGGCGACGACGGGTCGGGTTCCGAGGCGGATTGGGTCACCCTGACCCTGGAGAGCAACTCCGCACCCACATGGTGGGTAGTGTCGGTGCGTGACGACACCGACGCGCTGGTGCACCGGACCTACGAGGTGCCCGCGGGTCCTGGGGACACCTGGACCTGGGATGGCCGGGGCATAGACGGGCGGGTGCTGTCCAACGGGGCCTACCAGATCGCGGTGGATGCGGACGACGGGCAAGGGAACCGCGGGGGGGCCTGCAGCGCGGTGGTGTCGATCGACAACCCAGGGGGCGAGTAGGCATGGGCGACGGGGAGAGCGAGAAGGGGAAGCGGGTGTCCACCTCCCGGCTGGCTGAGTTGGGGGTGCTCGCTGCAACGCTGATCCACGAGATCCGACAACCCGTATTCGCCATCAAGGGCCTGGCACAGCTCACCCGCTCCGAGGTCGGCGGCGAGTCGCAGGCCCGGCTCGACCAGCTCCTCGCCCAGGTCGAGCACCTCGAGGGCCTGTTGGACCTTTTCGCTGCCCTGGGGGGTCATCCGGGACCCGTGGAGCTGTTCGACGCCAACCAACAGGTGGAGCGAGCCGTGGACCTGCTGGCGCACCGCCGCGCGAACACCGCGGTGGATCTGGCGCTCCACCTGGCCACGGAGGCGCTGTTGGTGCAGGGGCAGCGGATCGCGGTGCGGCAGGTCATGTGCAACCTCCTGCAGAACGCCTTCGACGCCGTGGCGGGGCAGGAGCAGGAAGACGTGGTGGTGCGGACCTGTCGGGAGGGGGATCGCGCCGTCCTGGAGATCGAGGACAACGGGCCCGGCGTGGCGGAGGAGATTCGCGACCACCTGTTCGATCCCTTCGTGACCACCAAGCCCCGGGGATCCGGGCTCGGGTTGTACATCGCGTGGAAGCTGGTGGCGGAGGCTGGCGGGGAGCTTGTTGTGGAGTCGATGGAGGGGGGAGGGACGTTGGCGCGGGTGGTGTTTCCACTGGTGGTTTGACGGTCGCGAACTTCGGGTGCAGCGCAACAGGCACCGCAGCTGCGGCAGAGGTCGGCCATGGCGCTACTCCTCCTCTGCGCCGCGTGACGCCCCCATGAAGAAGGCGTAGTAGCTGCTGTATTCGTCGGAAGGGTCCAGTGCGGCCGCCCGCTGGAAGTGCTCCTGGCTCTCCTTCACCAGGTCCCGGAAGATCTGTGGGCCGCCGAAGATCACGCCGTCCTCGTCTGCGCGGCGCCGCAAGATCTCGGCCAGGAGCGCATGGCACAACGCCTGCAGCACGTCCTCCGGGAGGTCGTCGGTCCACTGCCCGCCCGCGACGAGCCGTTCCAGAGCCTCCCGCGCGTGGACCTCGGCGTCCTCCACGCGGTTGGTTTCAAGCAGGATGCGCGCCAACTCCATGCGCGGCTCGGCCAAGCGGGGCTCAACGCCAAGGATCTCCCGAAGCTCGTCTTCGGCCTTGTCGATGTTCCCGCCGTCCTTCGAGCGGAGCGCATCCAGGAAACGCCGCTCGAGGACAGCGAGCTCGTCCTCGTTCTCCTTGAAGTCGGTCACGTGTCCTCCGGAATCGGGTGATCGAAGGGGGCGTCCTCAGCCGGGAGGGATTGCGGCTGTCTGGACGGCTTCGTCCAGACGCCGTCCTCATCGACGGGTTCCCCGGCTACCTGTTGCACATCGATGCGGAACCGATGCAACAGCCAACCGAGGATGCGCGGTGCCAGAAAGCGTCGGCTCGGCGGGATGATGAACAGGAGGCCCGCGACGTCAGTGAACACACCGGGGGTCACGAGCAGCAGCGCGCCAGCCAGCACCAGCGCGCCCTCCACGATCTTCGCGCCCGGCGGGATGCCATGCTGCAGCTCTTGCTGGAGTTGCCGCAGCACCGCGAACCCCTCCCTCCGGGAGAGCCAGGCACCTGCAAACCCGGTGGTGACGACGATAGCGATGGTCCACAGCGGCCCGATCACCGTGCCGATCTGGATGAGCAGCGCCAATTCGAGCACCGGCACCAGGGTGAAGAGCAGGAACAGCCTCAGGAGCACGTGTCCTCCTTCACGGCTGCCCAATAGGATTCCAGGGTGTCCGGATCGGTGTGGTACACACTGCGGGCGTCCGCGGCTAGAGCACGCTCCAAGGCGCGGAAGCGGGTCTCGAACTTGGCGGTGGCTGCGCGCAGCGCCTCCTCCGCTCCGACGGGAAGGAACCGACCGAGGTTCACCAGGGTGAACAAAAGGTCGCCGAACTCCTCGCCTACCTTCTGGTCGTCCTGCTCCGCGATCGCCTGGTCCAGCTCGCGAAGCTCCTCATCGACCTTGGCGCGAACCCCCGCCACCTCGGACCAGTCGAATCCTGCCCCGGAAGCCTTCTCAGAGATCCGGTGGGCCCGGAGGAGGGCTGGCAGGGTCTCGGGGACGCCATCGAGGGCGGAGTGATCGTCGGGACGTTCGGCCGCCTTTCGGGCTTCCCAGGAGCGGACCTCGCCCTCATCACCCTGTACCGCGTGCCCCTCGTCGAACACGTGTGGGTGCCGCTCGACCATCTTGTCGGCAATTCCGCGAAGCACGTCGCCGATGTCGAAGGCACCGCGTTCCTCCGCCATCCTGGAGAGCATCACCCCCTGGAACAGCAGATCACCGAGCTCCTTCGCCAGCTCGGCGTCGTCGCCACGGTCGATGGCGTGCAGGACCTCGTACGTCTCCTCCAGCAGGTAGGGACGCATGCTGGAGGTCGTCTGTGCGCGGTCCCACGGACACCCGTCTTCCCCGCGTAGGCGGGCGACGATGGCGATGAGGTCGTCGAAGGCGCTCACCGTTGGCTCTCCCGGTCTATACTCCTGGCGATTCCCGACGCTCCGGCGGGGCCGATCCGGGGAGAGGGATAACGTCGAGGAGAGTCGGTGTCGTCGAGGGGTTCCCCACAGGAGTTCGGTGACTACCACCTGCTCGAGAAGATCGCCACGGGCGGGATGGCAGAGGTCTGGCGGGCACGTGCGTACGGCATGGCGGGCTTCGAGAAGATCCTCGTCATCAAGAAGGTCTTGGACAGCCTGGCCAAGGACGATGAATTCGTACGGCTGTTCATCGACGAAGCTCGGATCGCGGTCCACCTCCTCCACGTGAACATCGTCCAGGTCTTCGATCTCGGGGAGGTCGACGGCACCTACTACATGGCGATGGAGTACGTGCACGGCCTCGATCTGGCCCGTCTGGTGTCGCGCTCGCGCCAGATGGGACCCTTCCCGGTGCCGCTCGCCCTGTTCATCGCCGGCGAGGTCCTCAAGGCCCTGCAGTTCGCCCACGAGCGCACCGACGAAGAGGGTGAGCATCTCCATATCGTCCACTGCGACATCAGCCCCCAGAACATGCTCATCAGCTACGCGGGCGAGGTGAAGATCACCGACTTCGGTATCAGCCGGGCGGCGTTCCAGTTGGCGAGCCTGCACGAGGTGATCCGGGGCAAGTACGCATACATGAGCCCGGAACAGGTGGACGGCAAGGAGTTGGATGGGCGGAGCGACCTGTTCTCGCTCGGCATCGTCCTCTACGAGCTGCTCACTGGCCGGCGACTCTTCAAGGCAAAGACCCGCGAGGAAACCCTCGCGCGGGTGCGCCGCGCAGAGGTGCCGTCCCCCCGGACCTACCGCCCGGAGATCTCCGAGGACCTCGAGGGTATCCTCCTCACCGCGCTCGCCCAGCGTCGAAGGCACCGGTTCGCCGCGGCGGCCGAGATGTTGGAGCAGATCGGCGTCCTGATGGTGCGAGAGGGCCACCGCGCGACCAACAACGACCTTGCGGTGTTCATGAAGGACGTCATCGAGGTCGCGGGGCGCGGTCACAAAAAGCCCAGTCGGGGGGATGCGGAGGCGCCTCCCTCGGCGATCGTGGTGCTCTCGGCGGAGGCCTCCCCGCCGCCCCGATCGCTGGCCACCCCGCGTACCTCGCTGTCCGCCTTGACTCAGGAGTGGTCTGGGATCGTCGACCAGGCGGACGGGGAAATCTGGGAGCGGGAAGAGGGGAGCA
>JAFDJI010000700.1 GCA_019307545.1 Deltaproteobacteria bacterium
GACGCCGACCAGCGGGAGATCCGAGAGGCCGTCTACATCGGCGCCGGAGTGGATTCGACCTGGTCTACCGCAGACGACGTCCTCTCCTGGTACCAGGACGTCACCTACGACGGCGCCGGAACCGACGATTGGACTGCGATTCGGTACAACGACCCCGGAACGGACACGACCTGGTTCACCGGGGACGACGAGGTGAGCCGCTACGAAGTGCGCGCCACCGACCCCACCGAGCGGACCCAGGTGCTCTACACCGGCGCGGGGGACGACGCGACCTGGTTCACCACCGACGACAAGGTCCATAGCTGGGAGTCCATCCTGTACGACGCCCAGGGCCGGGTGACGTACCAGGGCTCGGCGCCGAACCCGGGACCCGATGAGGTGTGGGGGACCCAGGACGACGGGTTCTGGAGCGTCACCCACCACCTCTACGACGTGGACGGCGTGCTGATCCGCGAGGACAAGTACGACGACGAAGGCGCCGACGGTCTGTGGCGCACCGGGGACGACGTGCTCGACCAATACACCACCCACGCCTACGACGCGCTCGGCCTCGTCACCACCTCGGTGGACTACCGCGACCCGGGCGTCGACACCGCCTGGCACACGGGCGACGATGAGGTCTACAACTACATAGGCATGACCTACGAGGCGCACGGAAGCCGGGACCGACGCACCTACTTCGGCACCGCGGGCACCGACGAGATCTGGTTCACCGCCGACGACTACCCCTTCTACAACCAGCAGTACACCTACGACGCCCTCGGCAACCGCATCGACTTCAACGCCTACATCGGCGAGGGCGCCGACCACACCTGGTACACGGCGGACGACTCCCCCGGGGCGATCTGGGAATACGACACCACGCGGTAGGCCGCCGCTACAAAGCCTCCGTCTTCAAGCCGCCCGCGACCTCCTCGGTGGGGATGATCTCCTGCAGTGTGGGCGTCTCGGCTGGGGTCTCGGCGATTTGGTCCTGACTGCGCGCCAGAAACCGCTCCTCCTCCGTCGCCGCCCGCCAGGCGAGCCACGCCACGAAGAAACCGCACATCTTCGCGTGGAAGCCCGCGTGGTCCACCCAAGCCGGCTTCCATCCGGACGGGAGCGTATCGGCCTGAGATGCGGGGACGGGCTCGATCTGCATCCACACCTCGCCCCGGCGTCGCCACAGCTCGGACCAACCGTAGGGAACGCCGTCCGGGCTCCGGCCCGCCAGGCGCACCCAGGCGTGATCCGGGTCCAGGTAGCGGACCTGCTCCGCCCGGACCCCGGACTTGATGGAGCGACGGATGCTCTCGGTGTCCGCGTTGTGGGTGATCCCGTTCTCCTCCCGCCACCTCGTGTGCTCTGCGTAGCGGAGTCGTCGCAGCTCCCCGATGGCCGCCACCCGAGCCCCCTCGACCCTCTCGGCGTCGAAACCCGCGCGCACCAACACCCCCCTGGGGACCGGCTGCTTCAGCTCGAGCAGCTTGGGGTCCGACGCGCCTTCGGGCCGGATGAACGTCATCACGTTCTCCTGCATCAGCCCGATGAAGAAGGCGCGTCCACCGACATCGCTCACCGCCTGTTCCAGGGCACCCGGGGGGAACACACCGCTGGCCTCCACCTCCTCGATGGCCTCTTCCAACAAGCCCCATCGATGGTCCCAATCCCAACACGCCAGGATGGCCGCCGAACCCAGCTCCTGGGCCCGGATGCACGACAGGGCCCCTCGCTCGGGGGTGGAGAGGTCGACGATCCCGGTCTCCACCGAGTCGTCCATGACCCGGCCGATGAGATCGATGGGCCGAGCGAAGGCCACGCCCTCGGAGCCGGCCAGGATCTTCGAGGTGTTGATACCCACCACCTCGCCCCGCTCGTTGACCAGCGGACCGCCGGAGTTGCCGGCATTGACCGGCGCGTCGTGCTGAATGGAGGCCAGGTGGATGGCGGAGGCCACCCCGGAGGTGAAGGACCACACCGTCTCCTGGGGATGGCCCAGGGCGTAGACGCGGTCCCCGGGCTGGACCGGGTCGGCGGCGAACTCCAGCCGGTTGTATGCAGCTGTGTCGGCGTCGATCTTCACCATGGCCAGGTCGAGGGTGGTGTCCGAGCGGACGAAGGCGGCAGGGACCAGGGCAGCCTCGTTCTCGAAGAGATAGCGCCCGAGCCCGCCGTCCATCGGGGTGTAGCTGGCGCGCTCCGGACTGTAGAGCATCGCCCGCAACGACACCATGTCGCCGACGACGTGCAGGCTGGTGACCACGTGCCCGTCATCGCTCACCACCAACCCGGAGCCCCACGAGGTGGCGCCCCCGTCACGCTCGTTCACGAGCAACACCACGGCCGGCAAGGCGTTCCGCACCACCTCGCCCGTCGAGAGGTGGCCGTCACAGGCGACGGACCCCGCCGTCAGCGAGACTCCGAGGGCCACCACCGTGAGCACACCACGCATCGCGCCACCGTTCGAGCTTCTTCAGTCCACCTTACGCGAGTATCGACACCGCTATTTCCGAACACCGCCCACATGGCCGATGGGGGAATCCCGACGCCGCGGATCCCCTCCAAGCACCAGGACGCCCCAGGTCACCGAATCCGCCATTTCACCGGCGCTCGGGGGTGCCTCGGGCCCAGGGGAACACCGCGCCAAAGCCTCCGAAAGAGCCTGTCTTTTTCTGTCTTCTGCCGTCTCGGTTCTCGACGGCGCCTCAACGGGTGGTCCCGCTCAATAGGGCAGCAGGTCCATCCCGAGGACGGCGAGCAGGAGCATGGACCCGAGCGCGGCCAGCCCGAAGAGGAGGTGGAGGATGCGGGCCGCGGGATGACGCGGAACCCAACGCGACGCTACCGCCCCGCCGGTCAGCAGGAGCACCGCCGCTACCCC
>JAFDJI010000701.1 GCA_019307545.1 Deltaproteobacteria bacterium
TTCCTTCATCCGCGGCTTCGACCGTGAGAACCTCGTGCTCGAGGCGCTCCAGATAGATGGGAGGGCGCACAAGGATGCCCTACTGGCCGATCTCGTCGCCTCGGGGCCCGCGATCGTGTATGCCGCGACCCGAAAGAACGTGGAGCGCGCCACCCGAGCGCTGCGCGACGTGGGGGTCCGCGCCGGGATGTACCACGCCGGGCTCGCCTCCGCGGACCGCACCCGGGTCCAGGAGGACTTCATGGGTGGGGGGCTCCCGGTGGTGGTGGCCACCAATGCCTTCGGGATGGGCATCGACAAACGCGACATCCGCTCCATCGTCCACTACGACATGCCCGGCACGGTGGAGGCCTACTACCAGGAGATCGGCCGCGCGGGGCGCGATGGGCGCATGAGCCGGGCCGTGCTGCTCTACCAACGCTCCGACCGTCGAATCCACGAGTTCTTCATCGATACGGCCCATCCGCCTGCGGAGTGGGTGCACCTCCTCTACGACTGGCTGCGGGATCGAAACGAGAACCCCGTGTTCGCCTCGGTGGAGGACATGTCCTGGGCCCTTCCAGAAGAGGCCGGCAACCGTGCGGTGTCCTCCTGCCTGACCATCCTGCGCCGGGAAGACATGGTCCAGCGGATCGCGCCCTCGGACCGCTCTGCGTGGCTTCGGGTCTCGGAGCACCCGCCGAAGGCGACCCCGCGTGGGTTGCGCGGTGCGCTGTGGGGGCTGCTGCAGGACCGCCAACTCGCACCCGGCGAGTCCCTGTCCTTCCATCACGAGGCCTGGTGCGAGGAACTGAAGGTGAGCCGCGACCAACTGGGCGCCGCGCTGCGGGCCCTGGAAGATCGGGGTTGGCTGACCTACCGTCCAGCGGACCACGTGGGCGGGGTGGAGGTCCTCCACCCCGATCTCGACCTGGACCTGGACGAGCGGTCCATTCGGGAACGGCGGGGCAGGGAGTACCGGAAGCTCGACCGGATGGAGGCCTACACCGGGGCACCCTGCCGGCGGCGGTACATCGTGGAGTACTTTGGGGAAGAGGCTCCCTTCGAGCGGTGCGGCACCTGCGATGGGTGTCGGGCGGGGACCCGGCCCGATCAGCCGCGCACGCTGTCCGCCGACGAGGATGCGGTGGTGCGGAAGGTGCTCGCCTGTCTCGCGCGGATGGACCAGCTGCGCCAGCAGGAGGGATGGTCGGTGGACCTCCTTGCCAAGACGGTCACCGGATCCACCGAGCAGAAGGTGCGCCAGTTCGGCTTCGACACCCTGTCCACCCATGGGGTGCTGGGGCCCGAGCCCGGCCGCCCCGGTAGCGCGTGGACAGCCGGCCAGGTCGCGGACCTGGTGGAAGCCCTGGTCCACGGCAATTGTCTCGAAGAGCGCTACGTCACCCGGCGGATCAAGGCGAAGGAGCGCACCTACAAGGAGGTGGCGCTCACCGAGAGGGGCTGGCGGGTCATGCGCCAGGAGGAGCCCGATTTCACCATGGTGTTTCCTCACGCCCGCAAGCTGATGCGCGCCAGGCAGGCTCCCCCGGTGGGCAGTGGGCCGCAGCTTCCAGGCGATCTGTTGGCTCTGCTGCGCGATGTGCGGCGCCAGCAGGCGACCCACAAGGGTGTGCCCGCGTACGTGGTGGCGTCCAACAAGACGCTGGAGGACATGGCGCTGCTCCGTCCCACCACCCGCCAGACGATGCTGGCCTGCCACGGGATCGGCCCCAAGCGGATGGCCATGTACGGTGGACCCTTCCTGGAGGCGATCCGCGCTTGGTGTCGCGAGCGGTAGTGGGTGCCTCAGGCTTGCGTCGCGGTCCTTGCTCCGCCTTCTCGCGGTAGCCTCCCGCTCGAGGAGGTCCGGGATGGATGACGTAGTGCAGCTTCGGGCGGAGCTGGAGAACCTGCGCTCCCGGTTGCGGGTAATGGGATGGGCGGGCGTCATTGCGGGGATGGTGCTGGCCGGGATGATCGGGGCCGTCCTGGTGCGGTCGCCGGGAGGGCCCGTGGAATCGCTCACCGTGCGGGAGCTTCTGCTCGTGGACGAAGCCGGTACGGTGCGAGGGGAGTGGCGGACCAGCGGGTTGAACGACGCACGGATCGTCCTCGCCGACCCTTCGGGGCGGCCCCGGATGTCCATGAAGGCCGGTGAGGCCCATGTCACCCTGGAGCTGACGGACGCGGGCCAACGGACCCTGGTGCGCCTGTCCGCGGTGGAGGACCTCACCACGCTCCACCTGGCACGCGCCGGCGGGGGAGAGACCGCCCAACTCCAGGTGGGGCAGGAGACCGCGTCGCTTATGCTGGCGAACCTCGATCACAGCCTCTCCGCCCACCTGCGTGCCGACGTGGAGGGCACCGACCTGTCGCTCGCCCGCACCCCGATGGGTGGCCCACCGCGGGCGGCGGTGCTCACGGCCGGACCGGAGGCCGTCGAGCGCGGGCCCGGCCTCACCCTGCTGACGGTCGACGGGCGCCTCGAGTCTCGGATGGCGCCCGGCGAGCCGTCGTGGATCCGCCTGGAGCGCGCCGAAACCCCTCCTTGAGCGTTGAACAGGGAGGTGCGCCTCTCCGCGCCCTAGTTCTTCAGAAGCCGGTCTGGCGAAGAGCCTCGAGGGCGCGGCGGCCCGACTCGGTCTCCTCCCAGTGCTCGAGGTGCCCGAAGCGGAGGGCCGCTCGGGTGGCGGCCAGCGTTTCGCCGGGTGGGTTCTTCGAGAGTGCCAGCACCTCCTCGGGGGTGCGCACGTCCTCGTGTCCACCGGGTACGGGCTCCAGTCCGTTTCGCTGCGCCATGGGCCCCACCCAGGCGTCGGGGGGGGAGCGCGTCCCGGAGCCCGAGGATTCGTTCGGCGTCGACACCGACAGGGA
>JAFDJI010000702.1 GCA_019307545.1 Deltaproteobacteria bacterium
GCCAGCTCGGTCCAGATGACCTCGGTGCTTCTCCAGCACGGCCACGAGCACATGGCGAAGATCCACCGCGAGCTGCAGGCGAGGATGGAGGAGCATGAGTACGAGTCCATCCGCCAGATGCACGGCAGCATGAGCCGCAAGCACTGCCCGGATCCGGATGCGTACGAGCGGGCGAACTACATGCGCACCCTGCAGAGCTGGCGACCGACGGCGCGCTGAACGCAACGGCCCGAGCGGCACGCCGGGCCTCGGGACCGCTCCCAGATCACCTCGCCCCGCAGTGCCGCCAAGAGCTAGAGTTCCTGCTCATCCGCCACGACGCTACGGCGTGGTGCGAACAATAGGCTATACTTTAGTCCGCACTATGGAGCCAAAATGAAGCCGCTTAAGTTGACTGAGGACCTTCGGCCCTTGTCGGACCTGAAATCGCGACCTGGCGAAGTGGTGCGTCAAGTGCAGGATACGGGCCGGCCCGTAGTGATTACTCGCCATGGACGAGGGGTAGCAGTTCTGATCTCCCTCGAGGAGTTCGAGGAGTACCGTGCCCTCATGGCACGACGCGAACTACAGCGCGAGTTGGACGAGGCGATTGAGGATGTCGCTGCAGGGCGCACAATACCTCACAGTGTCGTCGTGAAGCGGTGGGAAGACCGGCTCGGAGTGACACTGCCCGATGGAGATTGAGTGGACCGAGAAGGCAGACCGCGATCTTGATGAGGCCCTTGGGTATGTAGCTGACCATGACCCTGATGCCGCAACGAGGATGTTGTCAGCGGTATTCCGTGTTGTCGAGCTACTCAGGGAACATCCCGAAATGGGCCAGGTAGTGACGAACCTACAACCCTCCGGGCGCCTTCGGCACATTGTGATGGGGAAGTTCAGGATCATCTACGAGGTCGTCGATGGCGATATTTTCGTGATGCGCGTCTGGGACGCCAGGAGGGATCCTGGCTCGTTCGTGGTCGAATGAGTCGAACCTTGACGGTGCATACCGAGTAGCGTCCCAAGATGTACTTGGAGGAGGCCGTTTGATTCCCCTATTCCCCGTGGACTTCCTCTTCGCGGACGTGATGTTCCCCTGAGTGGGTGGCCTGGGACGGTCCCTCTATTGCGGTTGCAAAGGGCGGGCGGGTCTTCCATGCTTGCGGCCGCACCGAGGAAGGAAGCCGATGACATCCAGACGCTCGTTCCTGCTCTCCATCGCCGCCGCCGCTGCTGGCATGACCGTCGGGGGTCCCGCGGCACACGCGGTTCCCCTGGTCAACATCCAGCGCCGGCTCTCCCTGGAGATGGCCAAGTCCTATGCGCTCAACGGCGACAAGCGCATGTTCCGGAAACTGTTCGACGTGCAGACGGCTTTCCTGGGGCTGAGCTGGCCGGCGACCCCCCTGGTGGTCACGGACGCCATGTCCGCGCTCCGGCGGGTCATCGACGGAGACCCGGTGAATCGCATCGGTTTTCGCCACGTCCGGCGACGAAGCCTGGAGGGAGCCCGGTTCGTGGTGTTTTCCGACCAACACATCGTCCCGTCGGAGAACCGGCAGTCCGGCGTATGGAGGGCGAACCGAGACGCCTACACCAAGCTGCTGGAGCACTACGGCGGCCAGGGTTGGGTGGTCGTGGAGAACGGCGACGTAGAGGACCTGGTCATCCTGGAGCCGGAGTACACGTTCGCCATGTACGACCGGCTGATGCGAACCCACGCCCGCGCCGCCAACCCCCGGGTCCTCATCGAGTGGTATCGCGACGACCCCATGTCCCTGGTGGAGGCGCTGAAGGACGGGCGCAAGGAGAACCGCCAGAGACAGCTCGAGCAGATCTTCGCGGATCCGGGAAACCGGGACTATTACCAAGCGCTCAAGGCGCTGGCATCCTCGGACCAGCTTGTACGCCTGGCGGGGAATCACGACTACAACCTCCAAGAGTTGACCGTCGGGGAGCAGCACCTGGTTCCGATCGATGTCCTGCTACTCGAGGAGGACCGCCCGCACTTCGCGCTGATGCATGGACACCAGTTCGACCAGGCCACCCATCCGGGTGTCGCCCCTCTGTACGGAGAGGTGGTGTCGGAGTGTCTGGGGATCTGGTACCAGGGCCCGGATCGGGTGTGGTCTGCCAAGCAGGGACGGCGGATCCTGGAGGGCGGCTTCCCCAACCGACTGTCCACCCACAAGGGGGCACATCGTGGGGGGGGAATGCCGGGGCGCTTCCTGGGCGCGCTGCTCTCGTCCCAGGAATCGGATGACGAGGAGTGGGCGCTCGCCTGGGAGTCCCTGTTCGGACATCCCATCGCCTGGGAGTACGGGGCCCGGGACTGGACCTCGGCGGTCCAGGGACACCTGGCCCGTCCGGGTGACCTCGTCGAAGACGCCATGATCGGCCGCCAGTTCTTCAAGTTCCGGCACCTGGACGAGTGGGAGATCCTCCGCGGGCTGAACCTATGGGACATCGACGTCGGACTGGCGCTGGGGCACTCGCACGAGGTCCGCTGCCACACTACGGGCGTGGGCAAGAGCCGGTACTTCAACAGCGGCGCCGCGGGTCGCTTCGAGAAGCTGATCTGGGCGCTGGAGATCACCGAGGCCGGACGCGTCGAGGTCGTCGGCTGGTTCCTCGACGACGAGGGTTCCTGCGAGCGGGTCCTGTTCCATACGCGGGAGACCGAGCTGTTCTCCTACTTCGAGCCGGATAGAACCGGTGAGCGCATCCCGGTCGGTGAAGGAGGTCCGTCATGATGTTCCTGGTCCTGATGGGCACGGCCCTGGCGAGCGGCGGTGGGATGTACTTCGAGGCGGCCGGTGGGGCGTCCACCACGGACTCCACTGGGTTCATCGCGCGCGGTAGCGCCCTCGAGT
>JAFDJI010000703.1 GCA_019307545.1 Deltaproteobacteria bacterium
CGCCGTATCGAACACTCACAGCAGCGACCTCGGTGTGGGTGACCAGAGAGGCGAGGTCCTGGGTGACGTCCCCGGTCGAGCGGTGGTCGAGCCCGGTGAGATCGGCGCGGATCCCGCCAGCCCGGTCCTCGTAGATCAGGCCGAAATCGTCGATCTGCAGGTCGTCGAGGCGCAGGTGGTACGCACTGCTCGCCTCGTCGGACGCGCCCCCTTCGGGCCACAGGTCGTAGTTGGCGGCCCCCTCCTCGTCGACAACGACGTGGACGTGCGGGGAGATCAGGGCGAGCCGGGTGATCCGGTAGGCGTCGCCGAACAGCACGCTGCCCAGGTCGAGGACCACGCGGATCTCCTCCACCTCGACGAGGGGGACCCCGGCGAAGCCGTCCTCGCCGACCACGGCGAGATCGCGCAGGCGCAGACGCACCGAAGGGAAGGCGGCGAAGAGCGAGACGTCGGCGCTGGCGAGCGTGATGTCGGCCGCCATGTCCTTGTCGATCTCGTCCTCGATCAGCGCCACGATGCGGGACTCGATGACCGCGGAGCCAGCCCACAGGGCGAGGAGGAGGACAGCCGCGGTGATCCCACCGGCAATGGCGAGCTTCTTGCGCATAGCAGACCCTCCTGGGGCGGTGGTGCCGCCGGGGGAGGACTATCCGAGCAGAGCGGTTCTCGCGGTGGTCACCGCATGACCCAGGTCATCGCCTCGGACTCCGACAGGTAGAACAGCCCCGCGAACTGGTCGGCCGTGACCGACCACTCCATCGCCAACTGGTACTCGGTGTCCGGCGCGAAGAAGGGCTCCTCCCCAGCGGGGTCGAGGTCCACGAACAGGTATTCCTCGCCCAGTGCGTCCAGTTGCACCTCCACCGCGTCCGCGTGGCGGGGGACCTGCGGGTCGGCAAAGTCGCCCCAGTTGATGTGGACCTCGAGCGAAGCCAACCCGATGGGCACGTAGTCGTCGCCGACCGCCTGGTCGAGCCAGTAGCCGGTGTTCCGGGGCCCCTGCCAATCGAAGAACTGGGTGCTCTGACCCCAGCCGTGCACCGACTGCCACTCCCGGCCGATGTGGGCGTTGTGGGCCCAGATCACCACCTTCTGCCCGGGAACGAAGTGGTCGCGCCAGGCGAGCAGCACCTCGGCGTTCGCCTCGTCACGGGCTTCGAAGGACAACACGTAGCTCGTGGGGTCCAAATACATCTCGTCCTCGTAGGCCCCAAGGCTGATCACCGACATCCGTGCCAGGAACACCTCGTCGGCGGAGGTCGCCGCCTCCAGGGCCGCCTCGTTGGCGTCGATGTGGGCGTCGATGGCGTCCAGACCGTCGTGGCACGCCGTGTTGTCGTTCGCGCTCACCTGGCCGTTCTCGTAGGCCAGGTAGTCCGCCGAGCCGTAGAAGGAGGCCATGCTCGGATGGCCGACCCCGGCGCAGGTGGCGATGCCGGCGTACAGGGTCGACGCTACCTCGGGCGCCCCCGTCTCCAGGAACGCCTGCAGGCGGATCCCGTCGTCCGCGCCCTGCTGGATGTCCCACCCGAAGAAATAGAGCGGGTCGTCCGGGTGGTCCTGGTTCCAGGCGCACATCCACTCCAGGGTGTCCTGGACGCTCGGGTCCCACCACACCCCGAACAGCGAGTGCAGCGCCTCCCTGGAGGTCCCATCGCAGGTCTGCACGTACTCGGAGGCGACGAGCGCATCGTCCCAGGGCGACTCCCAGGCGTAGGCACGGAACCCCTTCTCCTCCACCAGGTACCGGAACAGGCGCGCCTTGGCTTGGTAGTACCCGCCGGAGGTGTGGACGGTCTCGCCGAGGGAGACGAAGGAGGCGTCGCCCACCACGTCCCCGACCGGCGCGAGGTCGTCGTAGGACAGGTCGGTCGCGAGGCCATCGATCCGGTACACCCCCGGGAGGATCTCGCGATCCACGACCTCTTCTTCCACCGGCGCCGGACAGGCGCTCAACAACACAGCAAGACAAATCGACAGGTGTCGCATCAGATCCCTTCCTCCGTGCCCTTTTTCGCTACGGCATTGCTTGTTGTCAGACCGCTTTGTGTGGCGTCCACTCCACCTCGCGCAGGAAAGACGCCGAGAGGTACTCCTGCTCGATCGCGGTCGCCATCTCGTCGGCGTCCCGGTATTGCTCCCAGTTCACTCGGATCACCGGGATGGTGCGCGAGATCTGCTCGATGAACCGCTCGTACTCCGCCTGCAGCCCGGCGAGGTATTCGATGGTGATCCCGGTCTCGACGTTCCGACTGCGCAGCTTGATGCGCGCCAGGGAACTCTCGGGGGTGAGGTCGAGGTACACGATGAGGTTGGGTCGGCACATGAAGTTCGACATGTGCTTGAACAGCGAAAGGTAGGTTCGGTAGTCCCGCTCCTCCATGAGCCCCATGTCGACCAGGGTCTTCGCGAAGACCGCGTCCTCGTAGATGGTGCGGTCCTGCACCCCGCCCCCGCCGCGCCAGATGACCTCCTGGTGCTGTTGGAAGCGCCGATTGAGCAGGTAGATCTGCATCGAAAACGCGTAGCGGGCGGTGTCCCGGTAGAAGTCGGCCAGGTACTCGTTGTCCTGAACCGGCTCGAAGTACACCGGCAGGCCGAGGTGCTCGCCCAGGGCGATGGCGAGGGTGGTCTTCCCCGCGCCGATGATCCCGGCGATGCCGATGAACATGTCCTGGAGCGCGGAGTGGTCGTCGGGCATGGAGGACCTCCTGGAGGGGTCCCCCGGTAACTGCCTGGGCCGACCGATGCCGCCCTCCGTCAACGCGCGTGGACACCGCCGTCCACGCGCGTCTACGTGTCGGTTCACAGCGCATTCATGGCCTCGGAGTGCTCGAGGTAGAGGATCGCGTCTCGTGGCCCAACTCGTGCAGCATGCGCTCGACCGCCTGCTCGTGGTTGGGGCGCGGCAGGGTGCCCCGGTCACCGAACCAGTCGTAGTCCATCTCATAGGCGAACAGGCCGACGGCGGCGTATCCGTCGCCGATCTCCTCTCGGACGAAGGTGCCGGTGCTCTTCCAGCCCTGGCACTCGAAGACCTGGTCTGGGTGCCGGTCGTAGCCGTACACCTCGTGGTTGGCGGCGGCGATGTGGCTGTTGTGGGCCCAGACCGCGGTGCGCGCACCCGGGTACAACAACTCCCGCATTTTCAGCAGCACATAGGCCCCGCACCTCGTAGCTCAGCGTGCAATCGGCATCCTCCCAGAGCTGCAACTCCCAACCGACCAGCCCCACCAGGGAGATGCGGGCCCACGCCAGCGCCTCCTCCGAGGTGGCCGCGACCAACTCGGCCTCTCGGGTGTCGAACAGCGCCGCCACCTCGTCCAGAGCGGTCATGCACCCTGCGTGCTGCTCCGCGTCCATCTGGCCGCTGTAGACGGCACCTGCCTCCGCCGACGCGTACCAAGCGTCCGCGTTCGGGAAGCCCACCCCCGTGCAGTGGTCGAGGCCCGCGTACAACGGGTCCGCCTTTGCGGGAACGGCACGTATCAGGAAGTCCCGGAGGCGCCGCCCGTCATCCCAGCCCTGCTGGACGTCGAACCCGGTGAAGTACACCGGGTCGTCCGGATGCGCCTGGTTCCAGGCGCACATCCACTGCGCCACCTCCGCCACGCTCTCATCCTGGAAGACCCCGAAGATCCCGTTTCGCACGGCCTGCACCGGGTCGCCCTCGCAGGTCGCGACGTACTCCGACACGATCTGGGCGTCGTCCCAGGG
>JAFDJI010000704.1 GCA_019307545.1 Deltaproteobacteria bacterium
AGCTCGGCGGCGCCGTGTTCGCGGGCGGCAACCACCCCGGCTCCGTACTTCATCCCCCCGTGGGTGAGGGTGGGCCCGTCCTCGACCACCAGGACCCGCCTGCCACGGATGACGTCGGGGTCGGCCACGGTGAGGGGGCTGTTCGCGTACACCACGACCGCGTCGGTGTTGTGGGCCCGCACGTTCTCCTCGACCAGCGCCACGTCCTCGGGACGCGCCCCGCCCATCTTGTTGAAGAGCACGACGTCTGCGCGTTTCAGGTTGTCGAGGCCCGGGTGGTACCGGACCTCGTGACCCGGACGGTGCGGGTCCACCAGGGTGATCCACACGTTGGGGGCGAAGAACGGGGTGTCGTTGTTCCCCCCGTCCCACAGCACCACGTCGGCTTCCTCCTCCGCCGCGCGGAGGATCTCCTCGTAGTCGACACCGGCATAGACGATCGCGCCGCTGCGAATGTGCGGCTCGTACTCCTCCCGCTCTTCGATGGTGCAGTCGTGGAGGGCGAGGTCCTGCAGGCTCTCGAACCGCTGCACCCGTTGAGCCGCCAACACCCCGTAGGGCATGGGGTGCCGCACCACCACCGTCCGCTTGCCGAGGTCGCGCAGGATCTGGACGACGCGCCGGCTCGTCTGGCTCTTGCCGCAGCCGGTGCGGACCGCACACACCGCCACCACGGGCTTGGTGCTCCTGATCATGGTGGGGTCGACCGGCGGGGTGTCGAAGCTGGCGCCCGCCTCCTCCACGATGCGGCGCTTCGCGTCGACATAGTCGTAGCTCACGTCGCTGTAGGCGAACACCACGTGGTTCACCCGATGGGCGCGGATGAGTTGGGTCAGGTCGGCCTCGTCTTCGATGGGGATGCCCTTCGGGTACTGGCGCCCAGCCAACTCGGGTGGGTAGATGCGACCCTCGATGCCTGGGATCTGGGTAGCGGTGAAGGCCACGATGTATGCTGCCGGATTGTTCCGGTACAACGTATTGAAGACGTGGAAATCCTTCCCCGCGGCGCCCATGATGATGACCCGCTGCGGCATGTCAACCTCCGTGTGGGGCCGGTAGCCTATTCAAGGTCATGGACCGCGGCCATGATGCGATCGACGCTCGGCAGGGCCTCGTCTTCCAGGTGGCGGTCCAGGAGGCTATGAGAGGGGCTGCGGAGGAGGTGGGCGTGGGCTCGTACGAACCAGGGGAGGTGTTGGTCCCCGAGTCGACCATTCCGGGGCTCGTCTGGCCGGCCGTTCCCCCGCCTGGGCACCAACTGGTGTTGACGCTGCTCGCGCAGCTTGCGCACAGTCAGTGGTGGCCCGTCGAACGGCTGCGCGAGTACCAGTTCCTCCAACTGCGCAGCCTGCTGGAGCACGCCCGCAAGACGACGCGCTACTACCGCCGCCGGTTGAGGGACGTCGATCCGGGGCGTCTCACTCCCCAGTCCTGGGCCAAGGTTCCTCTCCTTCCCCGCCGCGCGCTTCAGACGAAGGCCGGTGCCCTGGTGAGCACCTCGGTGCCTCGGGAGCACGGCAAGGTCGGCGCGGTCACCACTTCCGGGTCCACGGGGATGCCGGTCACCGTGAAGCAGACCGGGCTGGCCCAGTCGTTCTGGACGACCTTCACCGTGCGCGACTCGCTGTGGCATCGGCGTGACATGAGCGCGAAGCTGGCCTCCATCCGCCACACCACCCACCCGGCGACCGCCTATCCCCAGGGCGCGAGCGCCCCCACCTGGGGGAAGACGTCCGGCATCATCTCGCCCCTGGGACCATCGAACACCCTGCGCATCACCACGCCCGTCCACCAGCAGCTGGAGTGGCTCCAGCGGCAGGACGCGGTCTACCTGGTGACCTACCCGACCAACCTCCTCCACCTCGCCCATTTGGCCCTGGCCCGTGGGGTGCGGTTGCCGAAGCTGCGGGGGGTGTCGACCCTCTCGGAGGTGCTTTCTCCGGACGTCCGGGACGCGGTGCGAGAGGCGTGGGGGGTCCCGGTCCACGACATGTACAGCGCCCAGGAGGTGGGGTACATCGCGCTCCAGTGTCCCGAGAGCGAGCACTACCACGTGCAATCGGAAGGCGTGTTGCTCGAGGTGCTTGACGACGAGGGGCAGCCGTGCGCCCCGGGCGAGGTGGGCCGGGTGGTGGTGACGTCCCTGCACAACTTCGCCATGCCCTTGATTCGCTACGACCTGGGCGACTTCGCCGAGGTGGGGGAGCCGTGTTCCTGTGGGCGGGGGCTCCCGGTGCTGCGGCGCATCCTCGGGCGGGTGCGGAACTCGCTGCTCACGCCCGGCGGCGACCGGCAGTGGGTTTACTTCGGCACCGCCGCGATGGTGGAGAAGCTGCCCATCGTCCAGCACCAGTTGGTGCAGACCGAGCCGGATGCGATCGAGCTACGGGTGGTCATGGAGCGCCCGATGACGCCGGACGATGCGCAATGGCTCGAGGAGCACGTCAAGGCGCACCTGCCGTACCCGTTCCGGGTGACGGTCTCCGCCCACGACATCCTTCCGCGGAGCGCGAGCGGCAAGTTCGAGGACTTCGTGTGCGAGGTGGAGGAGTAGCACCACCCGGCAGGCGGGCAGAGTGCCTTCGAAGTTACCTTTGGGCGGGCGGAGTGCCCGCGAGCTTTCCCTTCGGCGGGCGGAGTGCCTTCGAAGTTACCTTTGGGCGGGCGGAGTGCCCGCGAGCTTTCCCTTCGGCGGGCGGAGTGCCTTCGAAGTTACCCTTGGGCGGGCGGAGTGCCTTGTGCAAGCCGGCACATAGGTGACACTTCAGACCGGGCACATGGGTGCCAACCTGTCCAGGGACATGGGTGGCAGAAGGACCCCTGGAACCTGGGTGCGTTCGTAGTTGTCGCT
>JAFDJI010000705.1 GCA_019307545.1 Deltaproteobacteria bacterium
GCTCGCCGGGGACCTGCCGCCGCTTCCGGAGCGACACATGCCCGAACAGAACCCGCGAGTGGCGGGAGGCGCACACTGATGCTGTTCCTGGACGAGCATTGGAAGGAGAGGCAGCGGGCGGACCTGAAGCGGGCGCTGGAGCGGCGCCGGGTGGGAACGCGGTGGGGGATGTACATCGATCCGGCCCGGTGTACCGGTTGTCGAGCGTGCCAGGTGGCCTGCAAGGCGGAGAACAACACCCCTCCCGGGGTGTCCTACATCGTCGTCCTCGAGGAGAGCCAGGGGACCGCACCGTATGCCCGGCGCACCTACATCCCGAAGCCGTGCATGCAGTGCGCCAGCCCAAGCTGCGTCATCGTGTGTCCGGTCTCTGCCACCTACGCGACCCACGATGGAATCGTGGTGATGGACTACATGAAGTGCATCGGGTGCCGGTACTGCATGACCGCCTGCCCCTACGCGTCCCGCTACTTCGACGTGGGTGACGAGTACGGCAAGGGCTGCGACGGCGAGGCGGCCTACGACCATCGACCGTCGACCGAGTACAGCCGGGTCTGGCCGCGTGAGCACGACACCAGCCCCATCGGAAACGCTCGCAAGTGCCACTACTGCCAGCACCGCCTCACCCGGGGTCTGCTGCCGGCCTGCATCGAGGCCTGTCCGACCGACGCCATGGTGTTCGGGGACCTCGACGACGATCGAAGCCTCGTGAAGATCCTGATCTCCGAGAACGCGACGCACCGGATGAAGGAGGAGCTCGGCAATGAGCCGAAAACCTACTACAAAAGCTCCTGATCCGGCCGGCAACGAGCCGGGGCTTCCCCGACTCGACAGGCCCTCGAGACGGGGTGTGCTCGCGTCGATGCTCGGTGGAGCAGCCGCCGTCGGCTGTCTGCCTCCACGCCAGGGTCGCCCTGACCTGGGAGACAGGGGCACCATTTTCACGGGCGAGTACCTCTTGGACGACCCGGAACAGATGGTCTTCTCGACCTGCCTGGGTTGCCACGCCGCATGCCCCACCCGGGTCGTTGCCATGGACGGGATCATCGCCAAGATCGACGGCAATCCATTCTGCCCGCGGGTCTACAATGCCAAGCCGCCGGCGGATCGGGTGGAAGCCGCGAAGCACCGTGGCGTCCTCTGTGCACGCGGCCAGGCCCGCTTGCAGAACACGCACGACCCCCACCGGCTCGAGCACCCCCTGATGCGGGAGGGTGCGCGCGGCTCGGGGCGGTGGGTCTCGGTGGGACCCGACGAGGTACGCGCGGCCCTGGTCGAGGTGGGGGATGCCGATCCGTTGATCGCGGTCGATCCGCGCCACCAAGACCGGGTCCCCGTGCTTCGCGCATTCGCCGGTGCGCTCGGGGGTGTCCACATGGGGGACCCGGTGCCCTGGGTACGGCAGGCGACGGCGACCCTGCTCGGGGCCCCTGGATGGGTGATCGAGCCGCGTTGGGAACGAGCCGAGGGCGTGCTCGTCTGGGGCGCGGACCCGCTGGCTTCGGGGATCGACCAGGTCCGGGACAGTTTCCACATCAACCGGCTGCGCGCGCGCGGCGCGCCGATCGTGGTGGTGGACCCACGGCTCTCCACGGTGGGAGGGTTCGCGGACCTGTGGCTTCCGGTCCGACCCGGGGGCGACATGGCCCTGGCGTGGATGATGCTCCGAGCCTGGTACGAGCAGGGTCGGTTCGTGGGCCCCGAGCAGTGGATGGAGACGGTCCTGCTCCGCCCGCTGCCGGACCTCGAGCTACGCGCGGGTCTGGGGTACGAGGTGGCACGCCGGGCCGCCGAGGCGCTGGGCGCCGTAGGACCCACGCTGGCCATCCGAGTCGGGGGCGGCGTTGGAGAACGCCCGTCGGGCACCGACGTCACCGAAGCCATCCTCAGGCTGGCAGCGGTTTCCGGTGCTACTGCGCCCGGCGGCGCCATGGAGCCCATGTGGGCGCCAGAGCCGATCGGCGCGCGGCCGGTGGACAGGCTGGCCGAGATCTTCGATGCGGGCGGGCGTGTCGAGGTGTTGGTGGTGGTCGGTGACGGTGGGATCGTGGATTCCCCACGCAACCAGGAGTTGCTCGCCGCGCTCTCCCAAGAGGATCGGGTGGGTCTGCTGGTGTCGGTGGCCACGGCGATGAACCCGGTTGCCGCGCTGGCAGACCTCGTCGTGCCGGACCTGACCGAACACGAGCGTCACGGGCTGGTGGTTCGCCACGACGGAGTGTCCCTGGTGCAGCCGTCCTTGCCGGCCTCGATCTCGCCGGTATTCGTCGAGGCCGAGGTGGTTTCTCCCTGGGACCGCGGCCTCGAGGGGTTGCTCCAAGTGTTCTGCGACATCAAGGGCATCCGGTTGGACTGCGAGGCCGCTCTGAGCGGGGCGATCGAGGCCACTGGCGTGGCGGGGGCGCTCAGGGAGCGCGGGTGGGCGGCGCCGCCCGATCCGAAGAAGGCGCCACCCCCTGCGGATCCCTTCCGACGGGACGCGAGCCGGTCACCCGGGGTCCCCGCGCAGGGGCTCGCCCTGGTGACCTTTCGGGAGGCCTTTGGCGGCTTCGTCGACTCCACGGCACAGTACTGGGCCACCCCGTCGCTGCGCCGCCACAACGAAGCCTGGATCCACCCGGAGACTGCGGCGGAACTCGGGCTCGGTCGTGCCCGGCGGGTGGAGGTGCGGGCGGAGGGGGAGGGGGCATCCGAGGTGTTCCACCTCCAGCGCACCGGCGCGGTGCGGAGGAACGTGGTCGCCCTGGCGGTCGGGTACGGCCACCGCGAGGGTTACGACGGGAACCTGATCATCGACGGGAGGCGGGTCACCGCTGACGCGCGGCGGCACATCGGGTCGAAGACCGG
>JAFDJI010000706.1 GCA_019307545.1 Deltaproteobacteria bacterium
CTGCTCAGGTGGACCTTGGAAGAACCCCACTTCGATGGTTGGGGATGGAACTGTTGCGACAAGCCCTTGGGTTGTTGTTCCGAAGGCGACCCGAGTTGTGAGTACTCAGACCCGGCGTGCGTCTGGGAATACGGGCGCGACCTGGTGATTACGCCACGGGGGGACTATCCCTCGGGGCTCTATGAGGACTGCCCACAATAGGAGAAGTCCCTTCAAGGCGCGCTACGACCTCCCCTCGACGAGATCGGGGAGATGGGCCCCGACGAGCAGGCCAAGCTCCCGCGCGCGCTGGAGTCCGGCGAAGTACGGCGGGTGGGCGGTGGCCCTCCGACCCGCCACGTGCTGCGCTGCCTCGCCCTGCCCGATGACCCACCCAGCCTGTGGCCGGCGCGCGCAAGCCCGGCCGCGGCGGAACGCTCACCACAGGACGCTGACATCCGCCGTCCACGGGGCCGTGCGTCTCGAGATGGACTCGCCGAATCCAACTAAGGCCTGTTTTCGCCAACCCGCCCAAGGTCCTCGACGCGCCGCCGGCAACCGGATGCCCCGTCGCGCGCCACACCTCGTTCTCCGCTATTCGAAGGAGCCCTCTTCAAATACCTGTCCTTTCCCCGCCGCCTGACGGAACCCCTCCTCCACGCGAGCACGCGATCCGGCAGTTCCTCGGCTCAACGCGCGGGCACGCGATGCCGCTTGGTCATCGATGTCCCTGGGAGGGCCACCTGCTGGTAGAGGCGCTGGAGGGGTCTGAGCCTTCGGTCGACCTTGTTCCAGACGTTCACGAGCGACTCCGCCACGCCGAAGCCGTGGAACCGCTTGTCGACCCTGCGCTGGGTGATGGCTGCGAACGCCTCCCGGTCGTCCACGGGGCGCACGCCGTCGCTGTTGGGAGTGAAGACGTCCTTGTACATGCGCGCGAACCAGCGGTTGAACGCATAGTATCCCATCAGGTCCTTGGGGCGACGGTTCGGCCGCTGGAGCCCACGGACCAGGGTGGAGCGCAGGCCGTAGAACTCCTTGACGAACCACTCCACTCCCTCCTGCAGCTCGTCCAAGGTCATTCCCGAGGGGCGTACGATGGGATGAGTGCCGTCGTAGTCCTCCAGGTTGTCCGTGACGATCCGGCCCTCGCGCTTCAGCTTGGTGTGCATGGGGGTACCCGGGAGGTAGGTGACGTACATGGGCGTCGTGTACTCCACCTTGACCTCCTCGAAGAACTCCAGGCTCCGCTCGAACACGGACTTGTCTTCCCCGTCGAGGCCGACGATGAACCCGGCCGCGATGTGGATGCCGTGGTCGTGGCACTTCCGGATGATCTCCCCGTAGCGATGCCGCGGGTTGAAGCTCTTGTTGACCGACGCCAGGCCGGCCTCGGTGATGCTCTCGATACCCACGTAGACCTGATTCAGGCGAGAGCGCTCCAGGAGCTTCAGCAACTCGATGTCGTCCAGGTAGCCGATGCAGGTCTCGCACTGCCAGGCCGCGATGGGAAACTCCGCGAAGATGCGGGCCACGTCCTTGAAGTAGCGCTTGTTGGCGCCGATGTTGAGGTCGTAGAGGCTCAGGATGGGGCTGTCACGGGCCTCCAGGTCCCGGATGATCATCCAGTAGGGCTTCTTGCGGAAGGTGGGCTGGATGTCCTTGCTGACGCAGAAGCTGCACCTGTTGGGGCAGCCCCTCGTCAGCTCCATGGGGTAGCCGGTGAGCTGGAAGTAGCGCTCGCTCTTGAGCAGGTCCACGCGCGGCAGGCGAAGCTGGTCCAGGCTGGGGGGGCACGGGTTCTGATAGCGGGCCCTCAGCTGCCCCTGGCGAAGGTCCGAGATGATGCGCTCGCCGAGCCCCTCGACCTCACCAACCACGACCGAGTCGCAGTAGGGCGCCACGAGGTCGGGCGAGACGGTGGGCCACGAGCCGCCCATCACGACCGGGATCCCGCGCTCCCGGAACCGCCGCGCGATCTCGTACCCGAGGGGCGCGTTGTAGACCAGCAGGCTGATCCCCACCAGATCGGCGTCGGAGTAGTCGATCTCCTCCACGTTCTGGTCGCACAGCTCGACGTCGCAGTAGGGCTCGAACTCCGCGGCCAGGCAGGGCAGGGTCAGCAGGGGCTGGCCCTTGACGCCGTAGTACGGGGTGATGAACCGGACCTTCATATGACCCTCCAGGGGATGCGGGCGCCCGCCGCGGACGCCGTCACAGGCCGAGGCTCTCCCGAATACGGTCGTTGGTCAGCGAGAGCAGCTCGCGGTCCAGCCGGTGTGCGCGCTCAGGCTGACCAGCGCGGATCGCGCCCAGGATCCGGCGATACAGGCCGCGCTGCGGGAACGGCGCCTCGAAGGCGGCCCGGAAGAGCTCGCCGTACTCACGGTAGAGGTCCTTGATGGAGTTCACGACCAGGAGATAGGCCAGGTTCTGCGAGGCCTCGGCCAGACGGCAGTGGAACTCGAAGTCGTGTTGCTGGATCCCCTGGGCATCCTCCGCCGCGCAGCCCTCGAGCCTCTCCACCACCTCTCGGAGCCGCGCGACTTCCTCCGGCTCCGCGCGCTCCGCGGTCAACCGCGCCAGCTCGGGTCCGAGGAGGAGGCGCATCTCCAGGACGCTGTCCAGGGCGTCCGGGTCGAGCCGCCCGGCGGGCATCAGCAAGGCGCCGATCAGGTCGAGCCCGGCGTGGAGCCGGTAGTCCCGAACGGTCATCCCCGAGCCCTGGCGCACCTGGACCAGCTTGGCCTGCTGCAGTCGCTTGACCGCCTCGCGGACCGAGGTGCGGTTGACGTTCATCCTCTCGCAGATGGTCCGCTCGGGCGGGAGCTTCTGACCGGGCTCGTAGACGCCGGTGAGAATGTTGT
>JAFDJI010000707.1 GCA_019307545.1 Deltaproteobacteria bacterium
GCGGACGCTCTACGTGGAACCTGCCCCGGACGGGGAGTGGGACGATCCCTCGGCGGAGCGCCGCGATGTCTTCACCACGATCCAGGCCGCCATCGACGCTTCCAGTGGCGGCGAGGACATCCTGGTTCCGTCGGGGACCTACCTGGAGGACCTGCTCATCGACGCCACCAAGGCGGACGACCTGCGCATCCTCGGTGCCGGTCCCGGCGAGACCTTCCTGGTGGGGTACGTCACCATCACCGATCGGACCGCCGCACTCGACGGAATGACCCTGCTCGACCCGGTCTGGTTCGCCACCGACGTCGCCCAGAGCGATCACGGCATTCTCATCTCGGGCGCCACGGTGGATCTGGGGGAAGTCGAGGCGCACTACTTCGAGCACGCGGTGCACGCGGAGGCCGACTCGGCGGTGACCGTCACCCGCTCGCACCTGAGCCGGAACTGGTACGGGTTGGTCGCCGATGACTCCAAGGTCACGGTGGCCAACAGCCTGGTGACCTCGAATGGCGCGGGCGGGGTGGCGTTCTCCAACGACTCCTACGGGTCGATCCGCCACAACACCTTCCTGGGCAATGCGTATCAGGCCAACCTGTCCTACCTGACCGGTGCCATCTCGGTCGGGCCAGCAGCGAACGGCACCTCCGTGAAGAACAACGTCGCGGTCAGCAACTTCTACGGCATCGACTGCAACGGCTGCAACGCCACCTTCGGCCGGAACCTGGTGTGGGCCAACACCACCGACTACATCAACGACGCCTCCCAGCAATCGGACGACCTGCCCGTCGATCCGCAGTTCGTGAGCATCACCGAGGGCGACTACCACCTGGCGGCGGGGTCTCCGTGCATCGATGCCGGGGCGGCGTCTGGGGTGGAGGAAGACTTCGAGGGAGAGACGCGTCCGCAGGGTGCGGGCCCGGACATCGGCATGGACGAGTTCACCTCCAGTGCCCTGTCCCTGCTGATCACCGAAGTGATGGCCAACCCCATCACCGAGTCCACCGGGGAGTTCGTGGAGATCTACAACGCGGGCGCCGCTGCGGTGGACCTGGCCGACCTGATCATCGACGACGGCGACGACGCGGACGAACTCATCGGCTACGACGACGGCACCCACGCGGTGATCACCTCGGTGGCGTCAGGCGCGTACGCGCTGATCATCGATCCGGGCTTCAACGGCGACTTCCCCCTCAACCAGAACCTCGCCCGCCTCACGACCTCCGACAGCACCATCGGAAACGGCCTGACCACCTCCGACCGGCTGGCGTTGCTGGAGGAGGACGGCACCACCCGCATCGCCACCTTCTCCTTCGCAAAGGACCCGGGCAACGGACGCTCCCTCGAGATGGTCGACGTGGACAGCGGCGACACCTCCGGCAACTGGCGACCCTCGGCCTGCCCCAACGAGTCCTCTCCCGGCGAAGACCACTGCTTCCCGGAGAGCGGCGACCCCGCCGACCTGGTGATCACCGAGGTGATGGCGAACCCGAAGGTCGAGTCCTCCGGTGAGTACGTGGAGATCTACAACCCCACCGACCGGGAGATCGACGCGGGCGGCCTGAAGCTCACCGATGGTGACGCCGAAGACACCCTGGAGGGCTACCAGGGCGGCTCCACCCTGGTCCCGGCGATGTCCCACGCCCTGATCCTCGATTCGGGGTACGCCTACGACTACTTCCTGCCGACCGGTATCGTCCTCCTCACCGCCGGGGACACCCTCGGCAACCGGTTGTCGACCAACGACCCCGTCACCCTGTACAAGGCCGACGGCACCACGGTGATCGACACCTGGGCCAACCCCTTCGACCCCGGGGACGGCAAGTCGGCGGAGAAGATCGACTACACCGCTGCCGACTCGACCGGGAACTGGCAGTCCGGCGCCATCGCGTGCAGCCGCGGCAAGAGCCCCGGCCGCCTCAACGGCGCCGCGCTCGGTGCATGCGGCACCCTCCACATCAACGAGGTGATGTCGAACGCCCTCGACGAAGACACCGGGGAGTTCGTGGAAATCTACAACCCCGGTCCCGACACGGTGGACCTCGCCGGCCTGAAGTTGTTCGACGGGAGCAGCCTCGACACCCTGGGAGCGTTCCAGGCGGGCTCGACGACCCTCGGCCCGGACAGCTTCGCCCTCGTGGTCGATGCGGAATACGCGGGCGAGTACGCGCTTCCGGGCGGGACCCTGCTGGTGACCACCACCGACACCACCCTCGGGAACAGCCTCGCGGTGGGCGACCCCATCACCCTGCTGGAGGCAGACGGCACGCACCAAATCGACGCCTACCTGTTCCCGATCAACGCGGGCAACGGCACCAGCGTGGAGCGTGTCAACCTGCTGAGCGCCATCGACTTCCCCGAAAACTGGGTGCCCTCGCCCTGCGCATCCGGCTCCTCGCCCGGGTCCGAGAACTGCGTCAGCTCCGGCAGCTCCGGTATCGAGCTGAGTGACCTGGAGATCGTGATCACCGAGATCATGGCAAACCCCCTCGACGAGACCACCGGCGAGTTCGTGGAGATCTACAACTACGGGTCCTCCGCCATCGACCTGTTCAACTTCGTGATCTACGACGGCGACGCCCTGGACACGATCTTCGGATACACCAGCCTGTACGACACCATCCTCGATCCGGGCGACTACGCGGTGATCCTCGACGCTGACTATGCCCTCGAGTACACGATTCCGGGGACGGCGTTGCTGCTCACCACCGACGACGGCGCCATCGCCTCCGGGCTCGCCACCGCCGACCCGATCTTCCTGCTCGAGCCCGATGCGAGCACCCTGCTCGATTCCTACACGTTCCCCACCAACCCCGGGAACGGCTTCAGCATCGAGAAGAAAGCCCTCCTGG
>JAFDJI010000708.1 GCA_019307545.1 Deltaproteobacteria bacterium
CGCCGGTGCCCGGCTTCGCATCGCCGTGGATGTGAACAGTCTGCGGGACGGATCAGCCCCACCGGGAGTGGTTGGGCCGCGATTGCCGCAGACGGGGGATAGCCTGCGCGTCCACAGGCCGCTCTGCGCGCGACCGGGATCTAGAAGCTGGCGAGGATGGCTATTCCGCGGATGTCTCGGCTGGCCCAGGGGGTGATCATCAGGCTTGCGCCCGGCGTCGCCGCTTCGTCGGGTTCGGGCTGGAGGTCGCGGCCCGCGCGCTTGACCAGGGCGTACTGCCAGATGCCGAACCCGTAGGAGGCGACCGCCAGGCCCACCGTGAGCCCCATCAACCTCGTGTCGCGAATCGCCGGCATCTTGGGCAGGTACTCGGTCGGGCGGCGCAAGTCGATCCAGGTGGCGAAGCCCGCTGCGGTAGCCGCCACGAAGGCCCACGCCATGAGGCCGGGGGACGCGGTGACCATCACGTCCATGTTCCGCAACCCGCGTCGGGCGCGCATGGTCGCCGCGGCCAGCGCCCCGGCCCCGAAGCCACCCACCACCACGCCGGTGATGGCCAGCCCGTCGGGAAGCCAGGGACCCTCGCACACCTCGCCTTCCTGGCCGCATCCACTGGCGAGGAGCACCACCGCGGCGCCCATCGCTCCGACCGCCAACCCACCGCCACCCGCCGCCAGTCCCCCCCCGCTGCGACGGAGAACGCCACGAGGACCAGGACCAGGAAACGTGCATACCGCATGGGCTCTCCTCCGGCGGGTCCGGACGCCAGCCTACCGCGGATGCCTACTCGAAGTGTGCCTCGGAAAGGCACAGGTCGTTGTACTCCTTGCCTACCACGACCTCGTCGAAGGTCACTTTCACGCTGGAGGTGAGGTGCGAGGGGAAGGTCACCTCCTGGGGGAGCATCGTGTTGCGGATGCTGACCCGCTCGGTGGAGCCGTCGGAAAACGCCAGGGTCGCCGCCACGGCCCGGTTCCCCTTCAACCAGTAGGGCAGACCCGTGCCGATGCCGTTGATGAGGCGCAGGGTGTTCACCCGCTGTTGGCCGGCGAACTGGAACTCCAGCCACTCGCCGGTGCCATCACCCTCCTCGTTTCCCTCGCACCACATGGAATCCGAGAGCCCGTCGGACACGTTGAACGGCTCGTAGGTGCCGTCCGGATCCGGGGCCAACTCGGTGGACCCGGCGATGCTGCGAACCACGGCTCCATCCTGGGGCTCGCCGTCGAACACCTGGACCTCGGAGATCGGTGTGTCGAGCCAGGTGGACCCCGGGTACACGGACTTGATGCGAAGCCGCACCGTCGAGGTGCGCTTGGCAAACGAGAACTCCTGGGCCTTCATCTCGTCGGCAAGGGTGATCACGTCGTTGGTGCCGTCGGACCAGCGAAGCTCGACCTCCTTCGGTCGGTTGGAGCGGTGCCAGTACTCACGCGAGTACCACATCCCTCCCCAGATCTTCACCTTTCGCACCTGGTGCTCGTCACCCAGGTCCAGTTCCAGCCACGACCCGAGCCCGCTGCCCTCCTCGCCCTCCACCCACGCGGTAGACAGCCTGCCGTCGCTGGTGCGGTCGGCGTCGTAGCTGACGTTGTTCTCCATGGGGAAGGTCGAGGACGCGGAGCTGCTGTCCACATCGACCCGCTTTGCCGCCGCGCTGGAAGAAGCCACGACCAGCGCGAGGCCGGCGAGGAGGTACTGGGCCTTCATCCGTTTCTCACCCCAAAGGGAAGGAGTTTCTCAACGCAACCAGAAAGGACCACGAGCGCAGTGATCTTGAAGACCCCACCGGACAGTGTCAAATGAAGGGACGCGCCCCTACGCTTCCTTTACACCTGTGACGGGGGGAACCTTCCCTTGCTGTTCTTCGTCGCCAACGTCACCCCCTTCGATGCCCGGGGAAAGCTGGACTTGGGCCAGCTCCGCGCCCACATCCTCGGTCTCGCCGCACGGGGCGTGGAGGGATTTGTCCCGACCGGGTCCACCGGCGAATTCCTGTACCTCACCGATCGCGAGCGCGAGGCGGTGCACCGCACGGTGCTGGACGCCGCGCGAGGGATGCCTGTGTACCCCTGTGTGTGGGATCCCTCTTTGACCACCATGGCCTACCTGTGCGAGGCCGCGCGCGACAACGGCGCGTCGGGGGTGATGGTGCCACCGCCGCTGTACTACCGGGTCGAAGAGCCGGTGCTCGCGGATTGGTACCGGAGCTTCGCCGACGCCGCCCAGCTACCGGTGCTGGCCTACCACAACCCCACCTACTTCCCAACGCCGATCTCCGAATCACTGTACCTGCAGCTACGCAAGGAGGGCGTCCTCGCCGGGATGAAGGATAGTGCCGAAGACCTGTGGCGCCTGAAGCGGCTTGCCGCCGCAGACCCAGGCGGGGTGTTCGCCGGCGGCGCCGGGGTGCTCCCCGACGTCCACACCGTCCCCCAACTCGCCGGGTACATCTCCGCGCTGGGCAACGCTTGGCCCTCGCTCTGCCTCCGCTCCTTCCGTGGTGAGGTCCAACTTCGCGACGCACTGGCGGAACGGGCGGCCAAGGTGCGCGCGGCGGGCGGGTTCCGCGCCCTGAAGGCCACCCTTGGGATGGGGTGCCGAGCACCCTTCGTCACCCCGAGTGCAGAGAAAATGGAGGGGATCCCTCCCGCGGAGGCGGCGGCCAGGTAGCCGTCAGAACGTGCCGGTCGCGGCCACCTTCACCCCTTCGAAGCCCGGCAGCATGCGACACTGGCCGCCTGCACACCGAATGCCCGACTTGTAGGCACCCCCGAAGGCCTTGAGGGTCATCGCATCGGTGGGCTTGTACTGCACCTCCAGGGCACCGTACACCGCGTCGGAGAGGTTGCCGGTGGAGGCCACGAGGGGGTTGTTGGTGAAGTCCGTGAACCAGGTGACCGCCAGGTCCGAGCCCCACAGCAGCCCAACCGAGGACTCCATCTCGCCATAGTCGGTCTGCCGCAGCGGGTTGTCGCCCCACCGGTACCACTCCCCCGCCAGGGCGAGGTCGAAGTGGAGGGCAGCGACGAGGGGGAACTTGAGCTCCAGATCGCCGTGGAGCTGCCGGTCGGCGTCCGCATCGCTCCCAAAGCCGTCACCGTCCCGAGCGTCGTAGCGGTACCCAGCGTTGACCAGAACGGTGAGGTCCTCGGCGAAGACCTCCGCGCCCACCAGCGGGTGGAGCACGGTCTCGGGAACGCTGTTGAAGTGCAACCCCCCGATCTCCAGATCCCGGTAGACCGCCAGCGATGCATAGGGGATGGCCTGTCCATCGGCAGCGGTGACATCCACCCGGAGGCGCCCGCCGAAGATGTCGTTGGAGTTCATCGCCGCCGAGCTGTCCTCGGTGATCGCGCG
>JAFDJI010000709.1 GCA_019307545.1 Deltaproteobacteria bacterium
GGCGGCAGCCGCAGGTAGTTGATCCAGAAGTTGTTCCAGATGATGGGGCCGAAATCGCCGAACCCCAGGTAGCCGAAGGCCTTGAAGGACAGCGCATCGGTGGGCACGGGGTCGGTGAACTCGTTCTCGTGGCCGGGGTTGTCCTCGATGAAGTGCTCGACGATCTCGCCGCGTACCCAATCTTCGTAGTCCACCCTCGGGGTGGTGTGCGGGGAGGTGCGCTTCCCGGACACCTTCGGCTCGTAGTACAGCTGCCCGCCGCCGCCGATCTCGAGCTTGCCGAAGCGGAGCCGCAAAGCGCCGCCCGGGGTCAACACCGTGTTGTACCCGCCCGGGCGGAGGAAGAACCCCGCATCGCCCACCCCGAGCACCAACTCCAGGTGGTCGTTGTCCACCCGCGCCGAGGCGCCAACGCTTTCGAAGAAGAGGTTGGAGGGGCGAAAATCGTACAGCCCCAGGTCACCCTGGTAGAAGTACAGGGTGCCCACCCGCCACTCCACCCCGGGCAGGAGCACGTTGCCGGCCTTCACGTACAGCTCGGAGAGGCGGTAGGCGTCGAGCTGGCCGTTGCCCGCGTCCGCGCTGCCGATGGACCCGCCCTCCAAGCGCATGTGCACGCTGGTCCAGATGTCGTTGGAGCCGGGTCGGGGCTCGAGCAGGCCCAGGCGCAGGTCGAGCATCCCGTAGGAGCCCTCGTTCATCAGCCGCCCGTAGAGGTTCCAGTACCCGAGCCGCCCGTTGCCGCCCTGCAGGTCCGGCCGCGCCGCTACGCGGAAGTAGCCGCCCACCGACGCGCCGGCGTGGGCTTGGGGAATGCCCGCGAGGAGCCCCAGCCCGAGCGCCGCGATCCACCCTGCTCTCATCGGGTCGCTCCTCGGGAGAAGAGGCGCGGAGTATCGCACGTCACCGCGAGTCCCGACAGCACGTGGAAGACGGGCCTGGACCAGCGAGGCTCAGTTCACAGGACGCGGTCGTCCTCACCGAGTACCCCGGCGCAAACCCTCCCCCAGGGATTCCAGCAGCCGCCCGAGCCGCCCGTCGGTGGCCAGGCCCAAGGGCATGGTGCCGCACAGCTCGACGCCGGTGTCGTCACCCGAGATCCCGAGAAACAGCGGCAGGCCAGGATTGCCGGGCGGGATGAAAAAGACGCGGCGGGCTTGGAAGCCGCCGCCACTGAAGGCCGCGAGGTCTAGGCGGCCGAGGTTCGACAGGATCGCGGTGGAGCCGTGGGCGCCAGCGCGCAGGGAGCGGCGGAAGCCGCCCTTCGCGATCCAGGCCGCAAACGCTGTCGGCAGCCAGCGCAGGAATCCCACCGCCGGCATCACCCGGGCCTCCTCGCGGTTGTCCATGGCGCGGCGCAGGCTGTTCTTGATCGCTGCCACCGGCTCCGAATCCTCCATCAGCTCGTGCACCGGCAGGCGGATCAGACCGGTGAGGTTGGCGGTGCTGATCAGGTCGGGGACGTGGCGGCGCATGTCGACCGGAATGACCATGCGGATGGTCTGGTCGGGGCGGCGCTCGATGCCTCGCGCCAACAACAGCGCCAGCCGCGGGAGCAGATCGCTGAACTGACCTTCGACCCGGTGGCGCTGCCAGGTGATGCCGAAGGTTGCCGGCGCCGCAGGCCCGGCCACCGGGGCGGCGTCGTTCACGGGGATCTTCTCCGGCGCGACCCCGAGTTGCCGCGCCAACCCGGCGTCGCTCAGCGGACCAAACACCGCCCGCGGTGGCTCGTCGCCGCGCAGCGTCGCGAAAAAGGCGCGCGCCAGGAGCATGGTGCCTTGACCGTCGGTCTGGGCGTGCTGATTGCGCACAACGATCCGGGTCGGCTCACCGGGGAGGACGACCACCTCGCAGGCCGGTCCGTTGCGTGGCGGCAGGGGGCGCAACAGGAAAGGCGCGTTGTCCGGGCTGCGACCGTCCCAGGTGCTGTCGGGGATCACGCGGACCCGCGGGAGCGGCCCGTCCGCGACCCATCGGCAGGTGCCAAGGAAGCCGTGGAGCCGCCCACGCCAACCGGGCTGAGCCTCGACGACGCGGGTCATGGCGCCGTCCCAGCCATCCGGTGGCGGCGATGGCACTCCGTCACCCTCGAGGACCATCTGGTTGACAAAGGGCGGGCAGACTCGCTCCGCCGTCAACCACAGCCGTTCAAAGCCTGAGACCTGGCGCGTCGAGCCCTCTGCCATCGGCGCATGATAACGAAGAGCCGGGCCGGAGGGTGCAGCCGAGTGCTCCATCGGGGAAGAGGCGCGGCGTATCGCACGTTGCCATGCGGCCGGACAGCGCAGCCTTGCGCCGGGGTGCGTACGCGGTCACTCAGGCGTGGCGAATCGCCCCGAACGAACGTATCCTCCCGGGTTCCCCGCCAAGGAAGAAGCCATGCTCCTCCTCCTCGCCGTCTTCGCCCTCTCCGGCTGCAAAGGCGAAGAGTACACGCAGCTCTACGACACCGAAGACAAGGCCCCGAGCCTCGACTGGGCCGACATCGCGGCCATGGACCACATGGGGCCGGTGATCATCGACCAGGGGGTCAACTTCTGCGTGTGGTCCGAGCGAGCCACCCGCATCGACCTGCTCCTCTTCGACGACCCCGAGTCGGAGCTACCCGTCCAGCAGTTCCCCCTGACCCGCACCGGCGACCTGTGGACCCTGTACGTGGAGGGGATCGGCCTCGGCCAGCACTACGGCTTCATCGCCTGGGGCCCGAACTGGATCGAGGACCCCGAGTGGCTTCCCGGCCAGATCGACGGCTTCCTCGCCGATGTGGATGAGGATGGCAACCGCTTCGACCCCAACAAGCTGCTCTTCGACCCCTGGGGCAAGGCGCCAACAAGCTGCTCTTCGACCCCTGGGGCAGGGCGGTGCACCGCGACCACGACTGGTCCAAGGGCTCCACCGCTACCGGCCCCGCTCGCACCCAGTCCACCTGGGCCGCTGGCACCAAGAGCATCGTCATCGACGTGGACACCTACTCGTGGTCCCTGGGCGAGCCCGTATGGCGCGAGATGCGCAAGGACCCCGACGCCGAGGGGCACGGCTGGGACGACCTGATCATCTACGAGGTCCACCCCAAGGGCTTCACCATGAACCCCGCCTCGGGCGTGGACCACCCGGGCACCTTCCGGGGGATCGGCGAGAAGGCGGACTACCTGGCCGACCTGGGCGTCACCGCGGTGGAACTGCTCCCGGTGCACGAAAAACCGCTGGATGGCGGCTACTGGGGCTACAACAACCTCAGCTTCTTCGCCCCGGAGCTCGACTACTCCGCCGCCTACACCATCCACGGGGAGCCCGACGAGGTCTTGGACGAGTTCAAGTGGATGGTGGACCAACTCCACCAGAACGACATCGAGGTGATCGTGGATGTGGTCTACAACCACACCGGCGAGGGCGGGTTCTGGCGCGAGAAGATGTACTACGACGACGTGGACCTCGACCCGACCACCTCGGCCGAGTCCTACAACCTCGACCCGAAGGAGGTCGTGGGGCTGTACTCCTTCCGCGGCTTCGACAACAACGGCTGGTACGCGCTCACCGAGGACAACCAGGGCTACTGGGGCAACACCGGGGTCGGAAACCAGACCCGGCCCAACTACACGCCCATGCGGCGGCTGATCCTCGACTCGCTCCACTTCTACGTCGAAGAGCTGCACGTGGACGGCTTCCGCTTCGACCTCGCTGGCATCCTGGGCGAGATCGACGGCGACTACAACAACTGGAACGGCCCGGCCAGCGTGCTCCAGGACATCATCGATGACCCGGTGTTGCAGGAGTACAACACCCGGATCATCGCCGAGCCGTGGACCGCAGGCGGGTCGTACGGCCCCTTGATCGGCGACTACCCCGCCTCCACCACCCTGAGCGGGTACGGCTGGATGGAGTGGAATGCCCGGTTCCGCGACTGGTGGCGGGCCTTCATCAACTACGACGACTGGGCCTTGAACGCCCAGGAGGGCGGGGCCGACGGCGGCTTCGTGATCATGGGCTCACGGGACTTCTACTCCGACGAAGGACGGCGGCCCTACACCTCGGTCAACTTCGTCACGGCCCACGACGGCTTCACGCTGTACGACGTGTTCACCTACGACAACAAGGAGAACGGCTGCAGCGTGCTCA
>JAFDJI010000710.1 GCA_019307545.1 Deltaproteobacteria bacterium
GGCACCTGCCGGTACACCCCGGGCGGCGGGTACTACTGCCTGCTCGACTGCGACCCCGAGTCGGACGAGGCCGGGCCCCGCGGCTTCCTCTGTCTCGACGTCTCCTACGACGATTCGGGGGTCTACCGCTGGTATGGGGACTGCGCGACCGCCAACACCGCTCCCGATTAGCCGTCGCCAGCAGCGATCCACCAGGGGGAAGAGGTCAGAGCCAATTCACGCCGCCATCGCGAACGCCTCCAAGCCCGTGCGGCGGGTGGCGTGACGGAGCTTGCGTAGGGCTTTGATCTGGATCTGGCGAATGCGCTCGCGAGTGAGGGCGAAGCGTTCGCCGATGGACTCGAGGGAATACTCCTGGGCCTCGCCGATGCCATAGCGCATGCGCAGCACCTTCTCCTCACGGGGGGTGAGGGAGGCGAGCGCCAGTTCGACCTCGTCGCGGAGCCCGGCGGCCTCGATCCCGGCCGAAGGCATGACCGCCCGGTCGTCGTCGATGAACTCGGCGAGGGTCGTGTCGGTGTCCTCACCGACCGGCTTGTCGAGGCTCACGGTGCGAGAGCAAGCACGGAGCAGGTCCTCGACCTCACCCTGCTCCAGTTCCATGGCTTTGGCAATCTCGGCGTAGGTGGGGTCGCGGCGCAACACACGGACCAAATCGTGCTCGACCTGGCGAACCTGCTTGATGCGCTCGACCTGGTAGACCGGTACCCGCACGGTGCGGACCTGGGACTCGATGGCACGGGTGATGGATTGCCGAATCCACCAGTGGGCGTACGTGGACAGCTTGTAGCCCTTGGAGTAGTCGAACTTCTCCACCGCCTTCATGAGCCCGATGTTGCCTTCCTGGATCAGGTCAGCGAGGGGCAGACCGCGGTAGACGTACCGCTTGGCGATGGCGACCACGAGACGAAGGTTGGCCCGTACGAGAGCACACTTGGCCATCTCGGCATCGGGTCCACTGTGGGTTACCCGCCTGGCCAGTTCGATCTCGTCTTCCGAGCTGAGTAGCGGCGTCGCTGCCATCGATTGCAGGTAGACGGCGAGCGTGTTGTCAGCGGAGCGAGCCTGAGACTTGCGCGACAAAATAGATGCGACAGACACGAAAGAGAACCTCCAAAGGGATGTAGACCGACGCCTCGACCGGAAAAGAGCAGTTCGCGTTGTGGGGCGAGGACTCAGCATCCTTAGAGCGGCAGCGCATAGGCGCGTGACAGCGAGGTAGACGCCGAGTATCTTTGCCATAACTGATGACCAGGCGCCGCGCAAAAAGTTCCCGTCAATATCCCATGGGTCATTGACCAGAACAGATGGGCATCCCATGCTTGCCCCCAAGGCCGAACGGAAGAGGAGGGTCCCGCAGGTGGGTGACGAATCGCTGCGCCGGTTCCTGGAGCGGGTGGTCCTCGATGACGCCTTCCGCGACCTGGTGGCCTCCGAGCCAGACCAGGCCTTCGAGGGCTTCGACCTCACCGACCGACACAAGGAGGTGCTCCGGCGGCAGGACCACGAGCTGCTGGCACTCCTGGGGGAAGCCCTGCGGGACGAGCCCGATGCACCCATCCCCGGCGGACCGCCAGAACAGATGTCCGAGTCGGCCAACGCGGTCCCCGAGCTGAAGGAGGCTCAACTGGTGGTTCGGCTCAAACCCTACGCCCACCATGACGAGCAGGGCTCCATCCAGCTCACCTACGCCGCCTCCCTCCACCCATGGCCGGCACCACAGGCAGAGCCCGGTATGTTGTCCTTCCTGTTGCGGGTCACACCACGGGCTGTCCTGGCGAAGGACGGGCAGCTCAACATCTCCTACGCGGCCATGATCCAGCCGGCGCCGGAACCTGGCGCGGACCTGCCGCCACCTGGACGGGCCGCCGCTCCCTCGTCGTCCCCGAACCTGCCGGTGGACTCTCCCGAGGCCCTGCGGGCGGCCGAGGCGGTGCGGGCCGCTTCCCCGGGGGACCGCTACCAACGCCTTCTCGAGCTCATCGAGGCGATGAGGCGATGAGCACCCCCACAGACATCACCATCATCGGGCTGGGCATCCTGGGCATCCAGCAGGTGACCCGAGAGACCGAGCGGGCGCTCGACCGGAGCAACGAGGTGCTGTTCGTGGACACCGGCATCGCCACCCGCGCCTTCCTGGAGCAGCACTGCCCGCGGATCACCGACCTGTACGCCGAGAGCTACAGGGTGCGTGGGGCCCGGCTGAACGCCTACCACCACATGGCCGCCCGCACAGTGGACGCGGCCTTGGACCACGGCCCGGTGGCCTTCGCCATGACGGGCCACCCCCTGGTCTACGCGTATGCGCCTCCACTGATCATCGACATGGCGAGGCTCCTGGGGCTGACCGTCCAGGTGTTGCCAGGGATCTCCGCTTTGGACTGCCTGTTCGCGGAGCTGGTGCTGGATCCGTGCACCCACGGCCTGCAGATGTACGAGGCCACCGACCTGCTGCTCAGGCGGCGGCCGCTACAGCCCGACGTGCCGACCCTGATCTGGCAGGTGGGCAACCTGGAGACCCGCCTCCATACCGACCGTATGAGCCAACCGGAGCGCTTCGAGCGCTTCCGCGAGCACCTGCTCCGCTTCTACCCCCCGCAGCACCTGGTCACCGCGTACTTCGCGGCTCCCATCCCCCTGATGCCCTCCACGGTACTGCGGTTCCCGCTGCTCGAGATCACGGACCATGCAGCCACGCTCCACCCCGGGGTGACCCTGTACCTTCCCCCCGTCTCGACCCGCCCCATCGAAGACGCCGAGTTGCTCGACCAGATCGATAGTCCGGAGCACCTGGACCGAATCACGCGGTAGCGAAGCTGACGCCGGGCT